>DATEND010000113.1:0-2055 GCA_035275245.1 Candidatus Eiseniibacteriota bacterium | reverse complement strand
CGATTTCGCGAACGACTTCGACACGCGAGCGGCGGGCCTCTACCGGTTGGAAACGGGCGGGCACGCCTATACGTTCACCCAATTCGAGGCGATCGACGCGCGGAAAGCGTTCCCCTGCTGGGACGAGCCCGCATTCAAGTTTCCGTATCAGATGACCATCGCGGTGCCCGAAGCGCATCGGGCGGTCTCGAACACGCCCGTGGAGAAGGAGACCGTCGAAGGCGGCGTCCGCACGGTTACGTTCGCGAAGACGAAGCCGTTGCCGTCCTACCTCCTCGCGATCGCGACCGGGCCGCTCGAATTCACGCCGATCCCCGGGCTTCGCGTTCCCGGGCGCGTCGTGACGGTCCAAGGCGCCGCAGGGCTCACGGGCGTCGCCGTCTCGATGACGCCCGGAATCTTCGCCGCGGTCGAGAAGTATTTCGGAACCCCATACCCCTACGAGAAGCTCGACCTGATCGCGGTCCCCGAGTTCTCGCCCGGCGCGATGGAGAATCCGGGCGCGATCACCTTCGGGGATCAGTACCTGCTCTTCGACGAAAAGACCATGAGCGCGTCGCAGCGGCGCACGTTCGTCATCTTCACGGCGCACGAGATCGCGCACATGTGGTTCGGCGACCTCGTGACCATGAAGTGGTGGGACGATCTCTGGCTCAACGAATCGTTTGCCCAGTGGCTGGGGAACGTCATCGCCGAAGAGGTGCATCCCCAATCCATGGTCCGGCTCTACAACCTGACCGAGCTGCAGCTCGCGTTCGGGCTGGACGCGCAGCTTGCGACCCACGCGATCCGGCAGCCGGTCGAGAACATGGAAAGTCTCTGGCAGGCGGCGGACGCGCTCGCCTACAACAAGGGTGAGGCCGTCTTGGGGATGACCGAACGATGGGTCGGGCCCGAGACGTTCCGGAGGGGTGTCGTCGCCTACCTGAAAAAGCACGCGTGGGGGAACGCGGAGGGGAAGGACCTCTTCGACGCGCTGAGCGCTGCCTCGGGGAAGGACGTCGGGGCCATGCTCGCCACGTTCCTCGATCAGCCGGGCGTGCCCTTCGTCCGCGCGGAACTCGACAAGGGCGGCGTCGTGACGCTGACGCAGTCGCGGTACCGGAACTTCGGGGCCGCCGCGCCCCCGCCGCAGCTCTGGAAGATCCCGGTCATGTTGAAATGGGACGACGGCGGCAAGACACGCACGCGCTCGGTTCTTCTCGACCGCGAGCGGATGACGGTGCGGCTCGAGGGCAAGGCGCCGGCCTGGGTCCATCCGAACGCCGACGAGGTGGGCTACTACCGCTGGAGCGTGGACGCCCCGACACTCGGTCGTCTCATCGCCGCGACGCCCACGGCGCTGAACCCGCGCGAACGAATCGGATTCATCCAGAACGCGACCGCGCTTCTCGACGCGGGCGAAATCCACGGGGACCAATACGTGGCCATCCTCGCGGCATTCGAACGCGAGGAGAACCCGGTCGTGCTCTCGGCGCTCTCCGACGCCCTGGGCAAGATCAAGGCTACGTTCCTCACCGACGCGAACCGGGAATCGTTCGCGGTCGCGGTCCGCCGTATTCTGGGGCCTGCGTTGAAGCGATACGGGATCGAACGCACGGCCGGCGAAGCGGAGGCGATCTCACTCATCCGTCCTCAGCTCATTGGCTGGCTCGCCGACGAGGGCCAGGACGAAGCAACACTCGCGCATGCCGAGCGGCTCGCGCGGGAGTTTCTCAAGGATCGCGGCTCGATCGATCCTTCGCTCGTCAGCGTGAGCCTGCAGCTCTCGACGATCCGAGGCGATCAAGCGCTCTTCGAGGAATACCGAAAGCGTTTCGAGACGACCACGGTGCCCACGGACCGCCATCCTTTCCTCTCGGCGCTCGGCTCCTTCCGCGACCCGACGCTTCGGGCGCGCGCGCTTCGCTATGTCCTCACCGGACCGATCCGGCCGCACGAGCTTTGGTGGATCCCACAGACCATGCAGGGCGACCCGAGAAATCAAGACGAGGTCTGGGCCTGGTGGCAGGCGAACTACGACAGCGTGGCGTCGCGGATGCCGCCCGAATACAC
>DATEND010000112.1:0-3599 GCA_035275245.1 Candidatus Eiseniibacteriota bacterium | reverse complement strand
TCTCGACGCACGGCGGCGTGCGCCGGCTTCTGCCGTTCGTGACCTGGACGACCTTGGAGTCGGCTAAAGCCCCGGTCTCCAGACCGTCAGTGCGAGGATCGCGAACCAAATCACCACGCCGCCTGCGCTGACCCGCCTTCGCCGATCAGGGCGTGACGTTGACCCACCCTTGCATGTTGTGGCCGCCAACCTGGCAGTGATACGCCCGGACGCCCGTGGCGCCGGTGATCGTGATGACGTTGCTCGCGGCTCCCGCGCCGATGTTGCCCGTGTTGAACGAGCCCGCGTCCGCCGTCGCCGTGTGAACCATGTTGTCGTTGTTCGACCACCGGATCGTCTGGCCGACCTGGATCAACGCCGTGTCGGGCGAGTAGGCATTCGCGCCTGCGTTCATCGCGCCGGAATTGATGATGACCGTCACGTCCGCCGTACCGCCGCCCGGCGGACCGGTTGGCCCACCGCCATCGTCATCCCCACCACACCCAGCCATGGCCAGGCCCAAGACCGCCGTAAACACCAATGCTGTTCTAGCAATCGCTCGCATATTCAATTCCTCCATCGGGTTCGGTCCAGCCCAGCCCCGGCGCCTAGCATATCATCTTTGTTAGCAACAAATTAACTTATCAACACCGCTCAAGCGGCCCCTCCCCCTGCCGATATTTTTCTAGACTCTTACGTTAACGTAAGGGTACGATCGGCATCGAAAGACATATGGAGGACGGGCCGATGGAATCGCAAGAAACTACGAAACTTCTGAAAGTCGGTGACCTGGCGCGTCAGACCGGAAAGTCGGTTCGGGCGATCCACCTCTATGAAGAGCTGGGGCTCCTGACGCCGGCGGCCCGATCGCATGGCGGCTTCCGTCTCTTTGACGAGACCGCGCTGACCCGGATCCGGTGGATCGAGCTGCTTCAAGAGAGCGGCTTTACGCTCCACCAGATCCAGGCGCTGCTCAAGGCATGGCAGAGCACGCACTACGGTCCGGACGCCATGAAGGTGGTGCGCCAGACGTTCGAGGCGAGGCTGGCCGAGACGCGCGCCGCGATGGAGCGGTACCAGGCGCTGGAGAAGGAGCTGATCGGATCGCTCCAGTACCTGACCACGTGCGAGGTGTGCACGCCGGTCCGGACCACGCAGGACGACTGCCCGCACTGCCCCGTGGATCACGGGCAGGAGCCGCCGGCCCTCGTGGCCGGATTTCAAGTGAGCAACCGCCAGGGCGCGGCGATTCCGCTTCGTCCGGCATCGGAGAACGTAAGCGCATGAGCGACCTCACGACACGGTCGGCCGAAAAGGCCGGCGCTCCGCGCGGCTCCATTTCGCTGACGCCCGCCGCTGTCGAGTGGGTGAAGCGGGCGCGGTCCAAGGAAGGGAAGGACGGAGAGGCGCTCCGCCTGGGCGTGAAGGCCGGCGGATGCTCCGGATTCTCCTACTTCATGGGTTTCACGACGGCCCGTCGCGCGGGCGACCTCGTTCTCGAGTACGACGGGTTGACGGTGTACGTCGATCCCAAGTCGCTCGAGTACCTGGACGGCACGGTCGTCGACTACGAGCGCGGCATGCTGAATACCGGAATCAAGTTCATGAACCCGCGCGTGAAGAAGGCGTGCGGATGCGGAGACAGTTTCAGCTTCTAAATGGGAAGGAGATCATGAGCACCACCCCGACGCTTCAAATCAAGAATCTTCACGTCGCCATCGATGGGAAGGCGATCCTCAAGGGGATCAACCTCTCCGTGAACAAGGGCGAGATCCACGCCATCATGGGACCCAACGGATCGGGCAAGAGCACGCTCGCGAGCGTTCTCATGGGTCACCCCAAGTACGAGATCACCGATGGGACGGTTCTCTTCAAGGGCGAGGACGTCGCCGAGTGGAGCGCGGACGAGCGCGGCCGGAAGGGCCTCTTCCTCGCGTTCCAGTATCCGACGGCGATCCCGGGCGTCAGCGTGGCGAACTTCCTTCGCATGGCACTCACGGCCCGCCGGAAGGAGCTGGGCCTGGAGAAGCCGCTTCCGCCGAAGGAATTCCGCGCCCTCGTGAAGGAGCACATGGCGCTCCTCAAGATGGACGACTCGTTCGCGGGCCGGTACATCAACGACGGCTTCTCGGGCGGCGAGAAGAAGCGGAACGAGATCCTCCAGATGGCGGTCTTGAAGCCGGAGATCGCGGTGCTCGACGAGACCGACTCCGGGCTCGACATCGACGCGCTGCGCATCGTCTCCGAGGGCGTGAACGCGCTCGCGGGACCGGAGCTGGGGGTTCTCCTGATCACGCACTATCAGCGGATCTTGAACTACATCAAGCCGCACCACGTCCATGTCTTGGTCGACGGACGCATCGTCAAATCGGGCGGCCCGGAGCTGGCGCACGAACTGGAAGCGCAAGGGTACGACTGGGTGCGCGACACCCAGGCGGCCTAGCTCCCGAACGAAAGAGAGACGGCCATGAACGAACAGGCACTCGATATTCGAGAAGGATATAAGGAGAAGTACGGCTTCCACGACGACATCGCTCCCATTTTCAAGGCGCGCCGCGGGCTGAATCGCGAAGTGGTGGCGCAGATCTCGGAGATGAAGGGCGAGCCGACGTGGATGCGCGACTTCCGCCTCAAGTCGTACGAGCACTTCGAGAAGAAGCCGCTCCCGCGCTGGGGCGGAGCCGTGAACGAAATCGACTTCCAGAGCATCTTCTACTACCTGAAGCCGGTCGACGATCAGGGGAAGACCTGGGAGGACGTTCCGGCGGACATCAAGCGGACGTTCGACAAGCTGGGCATTCCCGAGGCGGAGCAGAAGTTCCTCTCGGGCGTCGGCGCCCAGTACGACTCGGAGTCCGTCTATCACAAGATCAAGGAGGAGCTCGCGAACAAGGGAGTCATCTTCCTCGACACCGATAACGCGCTGAAGGAACACCCGGAACTCTTCAAGGAGTACTTCGGCACGATCATTCCGCCGTCGGACAATAAGTTCGCGGCGCTGAACAGCGCGGTCTGGAGCGGCGGCTCGTTCATCTACGTGCCGAAGGGGGTCAAGATCGACCTCCCGCTGCAGGCCTACTTCCGCATCAACGCCCAGAACATGGGCCAGTTCGAGCGGACGCTGATCATCGTGGACGAGGACGCGTACGTTCACTACGTCGAGGGCTGCACCGCGCCGATCTACGCGACCGATTCGCTTCACTCGGCCGTGGTCGAGATCATCGTGAAGAAGGGCGCGCGCTGCCGGTACACGACGATCCAGAACTGGTCGAACAACGTCTACAACCTGGTCACGAAGCGCGCGGCCGCGCACGAGAACGCCACCATGGAGTGGGTGGACGCCAACCTCGGCTCGAAGCTGACCATGAAGTATCCGAGCGTGTACCTGATGGGAAAGGGCGCCCACGCCGAAATCCTCTCGATCGCGTTCGCGGGACAGGGGCAGCACCAGGACGCGGGCGGCAAGGCCGTTCACGCGGCGCCGAACACGTCCAGCTCGATCCTGAGCAAGTCGGTCGCTCGTGGCGGCGGACGCACGTCGTACCGCGGCCTCCTGCAGGTCAACGAAGGTGCCCACGGCTCGGCCAGCACGGTCAAGTGCGACGCCCTGCTCGTCGACC
>DATEND010000111.1:0-5236 GCA_035275245.1 Candidatus Eiseniibacteriota bacterium | reverse complement strand
CCCGAACCGCGCGCTAACCTCGTCAGGCAACCTCCGCGACCAGTTCAAGCCGACGTCGGAGCAGCCGCTCGACTGGGATCAGCGGCACAGCGTCTCGGCGGCGCTGCGGCTTGGAAACGAGAAGGACTGGGCGGCTTCGTTCGTCTATCAGTTCGGCACGGGGTTCCCGTACACGCGCGAGCTTCGCCAGCAGCGGACGGCGGATCCGACGGCGCAGAACGCGAGCCGGCTCCCGTCTACGTCCACGCTCTCGGTTCAGGCGGAGCGCTTCTTCAAGGTCTGGGGACAGAGCGTGACGGTGTATCTCCAGGGCACGAACCTGCTGGACGCGCAAAACATAAGCATCCTGCAGCCGGACCTCTGGCCGAACAATCAGGTCAACGAAACGTCCTATGTGGTGCACTACACGGAGACGGGCCGCGCCGGCGGGGCCTTCCTTACGGCGGATCAAGACGGAGACGGAACCGAGGACTGGTTTGCCGTAAACGATCCTCGCGTCTTCCAGCAGGGCCGCGTCATCCGGGTCGGACTGGGAGTCCAGTTCTGAAGCGCACGGCGAGGCCCCCTCTCTTACGGCAGCACCGCCAGGAACCTCTGCGCCGCCGGCGGCGTGGGCGGGGCCTTGTGCTCGAAGAGGACCGCTTTGGGCACGACGGTGCTTCCGTAGAACCGATTCGTCGCGCTCTTGTCCGGGCCGAGCTTGGCGCCCTCGAGCGAGAGCCCCGCGAATAATCCCTTCGTCCGCGCGTAGGAGTAGATCTCGGCGTTCAGCTTGATGTCCGTGTTCGCCTCGGCGGTTCGGCCCACGGGTCCGGCGGCAAGACTCCCTTTCCCGCCGAGCGTGAACTTGCTCTCGACCAGAGAGCGCGCGCCGCGGTCGTTCATGAAGAAGAGCACGACCTCGGCTTTCTCGACGCCGATCTGAAGGCCGAAGCTCCCGCCCGTGAGCGTGAGGAAGATCGGGGGTCCCCAGGTGCCCCCGGCGTCCCGGCACGTCATGACGCCCTTCCCGCGCCTTCCACCCCAACCGATGGCGCCCTTGACCACGCTCGGAAACACGGCGACGCACTTGCATTTCTCGAGCAAGGGCTCCGGGATCTCGGCGTCCTTCATGTTGCGGAGCGCCAGGAACGCCTCTCGGGCGCCCTCGAGGCGTTCGGCCTCCTTGTCCTTGGGCACCTCGGCGTCGTCCGCCAGGGCCGGGGCGACAGCAAGGGCCGCCAGCAGGCCCACGGAAAAAACTACAAAAGCGATTGTACGATTCGTCGATCCCAACCTTACTCGGATCATGGTTCCTACCCCCCCTCCGATCATGTCCTACGCATCCCTTCTGCCGATCCACTGAACCTTCCCGTGCCGGGGGCTGTCCGTACGCGTACTGACCGCCCGCTGCAAGTCTGGCTCCCCACGCAGGAGAACACGAATATGGGTGTGGATAAGGCCTTTTTGGCAGTGTGCCTACGGCGCACTGCGCCCCGACCGGTAGATTTGGCACCCTTCATGCCAAGCTCGAAAAACGGCTCAAGCCAGCCAGGTTGGCGTCGGTTCCGACCGGTCATAGATACAGCTTTGTCCCACAGGAGGTGTCATGAAATCCGTCTTCAAAGCCCCACTCTTGGGCCTGCTCTTGTCTCTGCCGCTCTCCGCGGCATACGCGCAGGCACCCAGCGTCTCCCCAATTTCGAGCATCTTCATCAATGCCGGTGTCGTCGCGACGGTGAACGTCGTCGCCATCGACCCCAATAACGATTTCATCACGCTCACCGCGCAGGTCCCGGCATTCGTCACGCTCAACGCGCCGACGTCCGGAACGGGTTTCGTCGCCACGACGCTGACCGTGGCTCCGATGGCGACCGATGTCGGCACCTTCACCGGAAGGGTCATTGCTTCCGCGGGAGGCGCGTCGGACACGACCACGTTCCTAATCACCGTCGCCGCATCGGGATCGAATCAAGCGCCCGTGGTGACGGCTCCGGCGGTGCGAAGCACGAATGAGGGTGTGAATTTGAACTTCACCGTCTCCGCGGTCGATGCGGACGCGGATGCCATCCTCTCTCTGACGACTTCGCCGCTTCCGGCGGGAGCCACGTTCACGCCGAACGGCACGAACACGGCCGGCACGTTCTCCTGGACGCCGAGTTTCACGCAATCCGGCGATTATGACGTCACGTTCACGGCGACGAGCGGGGTCCTGTCAGGTGCGGCGACCACGCACATCGACGTGGAGAACGTCGTCGTCCCGATGCTCTCGATCGCCGAGATCAGCAACGTTACCCTCGCGGAGGGCACCACCCTCACCGTGAACGTCAACGTGGCGGGCCCGGCGAGCGGTACGATCGCCCTGACCTCCGCGCTTCCTGGGTTCGCGGTGCTGAACGCCCCGACGTCGAGCACGGGGACGGGAACCCTCGCGACCACGATCACGATCTCGCCCCCTGTCGGTTCGGCGGGAGTCCACGCGGCTTCGGTCACGGCCACGGCGGGCCTCGAGACCGATACGGAGACGTTCACGATCACCGTGACGCCCGTGGGCGGTGGCGGCGGGCTCCAGGCGACCGCGACCCTCATTGGAAATTTCAACACGCACAAGAAGTTCATCTGCTTCCGCGTGAAGCCGGTGAACGCGTCCTTCGACATGCGCAACGTCGTGCTCTCCGGCATCACGCTCAGCCTCAACGGAAGGACGATCACCGCGGGGTCGAAGACCCATCTGACCTGGGAATGTCAGGAAGATGACGACGGCGACGGCGATTCCGACGGGGATTGCGACGAGTGCGACGACGATGATGGCGAGCACGATGATGACTGCGACGGGATCTGTGAAGCGCAGCTCAAGGCGTGCTTCTCGATGTCGGACATCCGGACATTCGAAGGCGCGAACCTCCCGGGAGACTTCGTGAACGCTACCCTGTCCGGGTCGCTGTCGACCGGTGGAACGTTCGTGGCGACCATCGGTGGGAAGTTCGCTGGGAACAACGGCAACAAGAAGGGGATGGGCTCGAAGGTTCGACCCAATCCCGTCAATCCGACGACAACGGTCACGTTCCGCCTGTCCCAGCCGGGTCGGGTTCGCGTGGCCATCTACGACCTGCAGGGGCGGCTCGTGAAGACGCTTCTGGACGAGAATCGGACCGCGGGCGACCAAACCCTGATGTGGAACGGCTCCAGTGCTCGGAGCGCAACGGTTCCGTCCGGGGTCTACTTCGTCAAGATCAAGGCGCCGGAAGGTGAAGAGGTTCAGCGCGTCACGGTCTTGAAGTAATTCGGCTCCGTATCGAGCGTTAAGAGTAAGATTGTAGATAGCGGACTCCCGGGTTCGCGTTGAGACGTGGAGCCCCGGTGGCGCGAGCTGCCGGGGCCTACGTCCATGTAGTCCTTCAGCGAGTTCGGAAGGCAAAAGCCCCGACGCATATCGATGAGAGGCGGCAGTCCTGATGGGTACCATCTGGGTCTTCGGGAAATGGCTCGATCCGAGCCTTCGAGCACCCGGCTCGGACCGTGATCCGCTCCGCGCCGAGCTCCTAAGCGTCGAGCACTTGGAGGAGCGGGCTCGCGTCCTCGCGGCGAGCTACACGATCGCTCGAAACCCTCGCCGGCGCCCCCGCCGCTTCCTTCCCCGTCTTCATGACAACGCCAAAGCACTCCGCCACGCGTACCGCGAGCTGGCCAACGACGTGCGCAGAGGCGAGCCGGTCGCGCCCGCCGCGGAGTGGCTACTCGACAACTTCCATCTCGTGGAAGCCGAAGCGGTCGAGGTCCGAAAGAACCTTCCGCAGCGCTACTATCTCGAGCTTCCAAAGGTAGCCTCGCGCGAACTCGCGGGCACCGCGCGCGTTCACGCCCTGGCGCTCGAATTCATCCGCCATTCGGACGCGCGCTTCGATCTGAACCGGCTGACCCATTTCATCGGCGCCTTCCAATCGGTGGCCCCGCTCACGCTGGGTGAGCTCTGGGCCTGGCCGACCATGCTCAAGCTCTGCCTGATCGAGAACGTACGGCGCCTCGCGGACGAAATCATGGAGAGCCGGAAGGGCGAAGCCGAGGCGGATGCGTACTTCGCGCGCTTCGAGACCATGGGGACCGCGGATCCGCTCCCACCCCTCCCGGAAACACTCTCGAACGGGTTCGTCGTTCAGCTCGTCCAGCGCATGCGGGAGCTGGGACCGCACGTCGGGGAGTTGCGGACCGAAGTCGATCGCCGCCTCCAGGCCGTGGGCCGGACGGTCGACGAGGCGGTCCGCGCCGAGCACCAGCGGCAAACCATGGGCCAGGCCTCCATGGGGAACTCGATCACGGCGCTGCGGCTCGTCGCCACGAACGACTGGAACCGCACGGTCGAACAAGTGAGCCTGATGGAACAGATCCTACGGCGCGACCCCGCCGGTGCCTACGGCCGGATGAACTTTCAGAGCCGAGATCGCTACCGCCAAGCCGTCGAGGAGCTTTCGGAGCCCACGGGGGACGCGCAGGTGCGCGTCGCGCTCCGCTCCGTGGAGAGCGCACGGCAGGCGGCCGAACGTGGGGAGGGAGAGCCGAGCACGCATGTTGGGTACCACCTGATCGGCGGAGGCCGCCGGGAGTTCGAGATCGACGTCGCCTACGTTCCCGGGTTGAAGCAGCAGATCCGCCGCATCCTCTTCGCCAA
Source organism: Candidatus Eiseniibacteriota bacterium (assembly GCA_035275245.1). Taxonomy (GTDB): domain Bacteria; phylum Eisenbacteria; class RBG-16-71-46; order SZUA-252; family SZUA-252; genus DASQJL01. The sequence continues at coordinate 591 of DATEND010000111.1, read as the reverse complement.
CGCCACCGAGTTCTATCTGGGGTCCATCGCGTTCCTGACCGCCCTGGGCGTCGCCGGCGCCATCGCCTGGTCGCGGGCGTACGGCGCGGGAGGCGGTCAGTTGCCGTGGATCGGACTCCTCGCCCTCGTGCCCGCGAGCCACGTCGCGATTCATCTCGTGCAGCGGTTGGTGCACCGGATCGCGCGGCCGCGGCGACTGCCGCAGATCGATCTCAAGAACGGCGTCCCCGAAGAAGCACGCACGATGGTCGTCGTGCCGATGCTCCTCGGAAGCGTCGCCGGCGCGCGGGCGCAGGTCGAACACCTCGAGGTCCAGGCGCTGGGGAACGAAGACCGCCACCTTCACTTCGGGCTCCTGACAGACTTCCGGGACGCGTCCGAAGCCGAACGACCCGAGGATGCGGAGATTCTTGCGGCGGCCGCTTCCGCCATCGAGGCGCTGAACGCGCGCTACGGAAACGGACGGAGCGATCGCTTCTACCTGTTCCACCGGCCGCGCCGGTGGAACGAGCGCGAGGGCGCGTGGATCGGCTGGGAACGGAAGCGGGGAAAAATCGAGGAGTTCAACGCGCTCCTGCGGGGCGGCACGTC
>DATEND010000110.1:0-11142 GCA_035275245.1 Candidatus Eiseniibacteriota bacterium | reverse complement strand
CCGAGAGGACAAGCGCCTCTTCGGCGCGGCACGACACGGGGTCCGCGGCAGGCACGAGCGCAAGCGCGACGACGATGAGGAAGTACGCGAGTCGGTTCATGGTCGCTAGCCTATCAGACTGCGCTTCGAAGTGGGTCGCGGTGGAAATTTCGGACGCCCTGTCCGATACTCCGCGGGTGCTGGATCTCCTGATAAATAGGATCGGCAGGTTCGCGGCCGTGCTCGCCGTGGCGCTCCTCGCGGCCGCTCTCGGCGGTTGCGGCAAGGACAAGGCGCCAACCAAGCCCGCGCCGAACTATCGCACCTACTTCATGGGCTTCTCGAGCTTCCCGCCCCGCCCGACCATCGCGTCCATTCTCGAGACGATCGATGCCTTCGCGCCGCACTCCGAATACGGAATGATCCTGGCGGAGCCGCCCTGGGATTCCCTGCTGGCCGGGCGTCCGCCCGACTCGCTGATCCTCGCGAACCAGGTCGGCCTCGCGGCCTACTTCCGTGGCAAGGGCCTGCGCGTCATCGTGAGCGTCGACGCCACGAACGGCCTCGATCGCGCAAGCGACTCCGCGGCCCTCGTGGCGGCGGGTCGTTCGCTGACGGAGCCCGCGATTCAGGCGTTGTATCGCGCCTATGTCACGGCCATGGACACGTTGATCCATCCCGACTATCTGAGCGTGGCGTCCGAGACGAACTTGATTCGACTCTTGGCACCCGCCGCGCTCTACGACGCGGTCGTCGCCGTCGCGAACGGGGCCGCCGCGGACGTGCGGGCGCACGACGCGACCGTGCGAATCTTCACGACGATCCAGGTCGAGACGGCGTGGGGACGGCTGGGGGGCCCGGGCCCGTACGTGGGCATCGACACGGATCGCGCCGACTTTCCCTTCATGCAAGTCCTCGGACTCTCGTCCTTTCCGTACCTTGGCGGCTACACGGATCCGGACAGCGTCCCGATCGACTATTACTCGCGGCTCACGGAAGGAAGCCCGCTTCCCGAGGTGGTGATCGAAGGGGGCTGGTCGTCCGATTCGACGCTCACGCCGGCCTGGAACGTCGAGAGCCAGAAGCGGTACATCACCCGGCACGCGGCCATTCTCGACCACTCCGCGGCGATCGGGTGGTTTCAGATCACCTATACGGATCTCGACGCGGCGTCCCTGGGGCTGCCGCCGAGCGCGGCCATCTTCACGTCGCTGGGCTTGGTCGACGTGGACTTGAATCCCAAGCCGGCGCTCGTGGCTTGGGACGCAGTGCACGCGCGACCGCGGCCGTAGTTTCAGGAGCCGCCGAGATCGGGTACATTCCGCGATCGGAAGCCCCCATGCATTCACGCAATCAAGGAGGATTCAATGACTCGCCGTTCCCTCGCCTCGGTAGCCCTTCTCGCGCTGACGCTTCTCCCGCTTCGCCCGGCCCAAGCCGCGATGGACGTGACGCCGTTCATCGGGGCCATGATTCCCGCCAAGACGCAGTTCATGGACGGCTCCGGGGCGTCCTACCTTCGGACGGAAACGCACACCGTGTATGGTTTGACCCTAGGCTCGTCGTTGAGCGAGAAGCTCGGAGTGGAAGTGGTGTTGGGCACCGGCACGGGCAAGTTGGAGCTCGTGGGCGGCACGCAGATTGAGCTCGCCTCCACGGTCTTCTTCGCGGACCTTCGCGGTCGCCTCCGCCTTCTGGGCAGCTCCCAGTCGAGTCTCTCGGGCGTGGTGGGCGTAGGTTACACCGACTTTGCGGTTGGCATTTTCGACCTCGCGGATGAAACGGATCAAGGGACCTTCATCGGGCGGGCGACCGGCGTGGTCGGCGCGGAGGTTCAGAGCAATCTCTCGGAACGTGTTCGCCTCAACGTGACCATGGTCGATCGCATCCACGCTTCGGGAATGGGGCTCAATGTTTTCGGTGGCGAGCCGATCCGGAAGACGCAGAACAACATCACGGTCACTGCGGGACTGACGATCGGAATGTGATTTCGGGAAGGCCAGCCTAACGAGAGGGTCCGGCCCGCCGCTTGGGCTGCTTTTGGGAATTCGGCTGCTTGCGGATCCTACGTTCCTTGGACGCTCCACGTGGCAGCGTCTTCTTGACGCGACGTTCTCCAGTCCTTCGATCGCCTTTGTGTTCCAGGACGCCGGCGGGTAGATCCCCGCCGGCGTTTTGGTCGGCGCGGGCGACGTCGGACCGCGGGACATCGTGGCGCGCCTCATCCGCCGGGATGCGTATGCGAAACTTGCTCCCGCGACCGAGCGCGCTCTCCACCTCGACCGTCCCCCCGTGAAACTCCACGATTCCGCGCGCGATGGAAAGGCCCAACCCCAACCCCGCCGAGTTGAATTCCAGCGTATCCGAGGAATGATGGCGCTTCGAGTCACGGACCATCACGGCCGGATCGAAGATCGCGCGCGCCTGGTCCTCCGAGATTCCGATCCCCGAATCCGCCACCTCGATGACGAGCGTTCCACCGTCGCGATGGGCACTGACCTTGACAGTCCCCCCGTCGGGGGTGAAGCGGATTCCGTTTCGGACCAGGTTGGTTACCGCCTCGATCATCTTGGGGCCATCGATGACGGCAGTCCCTGCGCGCCGGGAGACGTCGAGAGTCACCTCAACGGACCGGCCCTTCGCCTCGGAGCGCGCCGTCTCGATGGCGGACCGGAGAAGCGTGGCCACGTCCTGTTCGATGAGGTTCAGGGAGAGCCGGTCGCCCTCGATCTCAGCCAGGCGCGTTGCGTCTTCGGCAATGCGGTGCAGGGTATGCGCGGCTCGCCCGATGGCCTCGAGCGCCTCCTTCTGCGCCGCTGTCGTCGGGCCCATGAGATCCCTCGAGAGGAGGTCGTTGTAGCCGCGAATCACGCTGACCGGAGTCCGAAGCTCGTGCGAGGCAATGCTGAGGAACTCGCCCTTCACGCGCGCGATCTCCTGGAGGCTACTGACGTACGCGCGCTGATGTCGGCGCATCGCGTCGAAGCGGGCCGCCAGGTACGCCATCTCGTCGCGGCCGGTCACGTCGAGCGGGTACTCGTAGTTCCCACGTTCCATTTCCTCGGCACCGCGTACCAGCTTTCGAATCGGGGCGGTGATCCGTTGCGAGATCACGAGGCCCAAGAGAACGGCCACGATCGCCCCGAAGATCCCGAGTTCGACAAGCCGCGCCTGAATCTCACGGAGGAATCCCGTTTCCGCGTCAATGGAGCGCTGCAGTGCGTAGTAGTTTGGGCTCCAGGGAGCGGCATCCGGAAGCTGCGCGATGAGCGTGAGACGAACCTGGTCCCGCGTCTTGATTTCGACGACGGCCCCACCGCTCAGCAGGCGGCCGCGCAGGACGTCGAGCGCTCGGAGTAGCGCCGCACGGTCCTCGTCGTGGACAAGGGTCGTGCCGGTGATGACCCGATCCGTGAGGAACGTCACCTCGCTGCGCGTCAGGTCTCGGAGCGCCTCGGCGCCCTGGCGGCCGATCCGATCCCCCAAGAGGAGCGAGCCGACCACGCGCCCGCCTGCGAAGACCGGAGTCACCGCGACTTGGTGGTGCCGGTCGGCCGCGGCCAGGACAGCGGTTTCCGGCCGCCCCGAGAGGGCCGGGAGGACGATCGCGGAGCGAGACCGTTTATCCGACTCCTCCGGGCCCACGGAGGTGATCAGGCGGCCCTGCGCGTCGTAGACCTCGAACAGATCCGTTCGCGTGATCCCGGCGAACGACCGCGCGATGCCGGCCACCGTCGCACGGAACTGGGGGTCGCGGTAGGTCCCCGGCAGCGTCAGCGCCGAGAAGAAGCGAGGGTCCTCGGCGATGACCCGGGAAGCCATGGAGAGGTAATTGGCCCGCTCCGCCAACTTTGTCTCGAACAGAGCGGACGCTCGCTTCAGATCGGCGTCCATGTTTCGCCGCACTTCCGCGGAAACCGTTCGTTGCACCATCCAGAGCGCGATGAGGGCGACCGCCAAGAAGAGCGGGACCGTGAAGAGGACGATCTTCCACCGAATCCAGATTCTCATGAGCCCAGGGTCACCGCGAGTTCCGACCGCTCGCCGTCCGTGATCGTGACTTCACGTCGAATCACGGGGAAGTCTGGGTGCCACACATTCAACGCGTACCGGCCCCGAGGCACCGTGGGGAGCACGAATCGGCCGGAGGAATCGGGCCGCGTGAACGCTCGGTTGGGCACGACGACGATGTACGCCGCCATGTCCGGGTGGAGTTTGCAGTAGACGTTGACGAGGCCCGGCTTGGGAAAGGTCAATCGCTTGGATTTCCCACGCCTGTAGCGACCGAGATCGAACGGTTTCGCCGGAGAAACGCTGAAGACATTGTGAAAGACGCTGTCCTGGTTAGGAAATTCGACGCTCGAGCCCACGGGCACGACGAGGATTCGCGGTCGAAGGGACTGCCCTTTCAATTCGAGACGGGCCGATACGAACGGCGCGCGGAGACGCGATTCACCACCATGGTCCAGTTCCTCGAGGTAGACAACGGCGTCGCTGACCGAACCCCGCTCGACGGTTTGCGCATGGGACGTGGTCGTCGACTCGCCCGAATCGCGCGCGGAGAGGGTTCCCCGGATTGAACCGGGGCCCGCACAGCCGGCACACAGAATGACGACGCAGGCAAGGATTGGAGAAAGTGGTATCCCCATATGCCGCACTATCGGCGGAACGGGCTGGAAACATGAGACTTCTGGCGGATGTGCTCGCCAGGTCAATGCACCGGAACTGGGCATTCCCCCTAAGTCACGTGAATTCATGCTGAAAGCGCTGAACAGCCAGTGGCCCCTCTTCGAGAACGCGCGGTTGCATCACCAGGCGCGAGTGCGGCACGATTCCTCGGGACACGTCGAATGCCTCCAAAGGAGTTCCCCCATGAGAATCTCGATGCGCTTTGGAATTTCCCCATTGGTCGCCGCTGCGGTCGTCGCGGCGGCATTCATGGGATGTGCGAAGAAGGAAACGCCTCGCGACCTGGCGAAAGCGGATGCGGCCGCGCGAGCGGTTCCGGACATCGTGCGCGATATGATTGCCGCCCACGGCGGCATGGACGCTTGGAGCGGCGCTAAGACCGTCTCGTTCGAAGACGAGTTCGCCGTGCCGGGAGGGCCCCCGACTGTGTCTCGCGTCATGGTGGAACAGGGGCGGCGAAGGGCCACCATCGAATACCCGGCGACGGGGTCGATGGCAGCGTGGGATGGGGACAGCTGCTGGAGCAAGAACTGGAAGGCCCCGTTCCCGCCCCGCTTTACCGTTCACCTCAACTACTACTTCTTGAACCTGCCGTGGCTGACCATGGATCCCGGCGTGAAGCTCGTCGAGGAGGGCACGGGCAGGCTCCCGCGCGACTCGACCGAGTACGCCACGGTCCTCATGACCTTCGACCCGGGTACCGGGGACACACCGAACGACTACTACCGCCTGCACATTGACCGCGAGAGCAAGCGACTCAAGGGCTTCGAGTACGTCGCGACCTATCGCGCCATTCTGCCCCAAGGCGTCCCATCATCGCCGGAGAACGCCCTCGTCTACGAATCCTACGACACGGTGTCCGGGCTTCTCGTGCCCACGAAGTACACCATCTACGGGCCGAAACAAGAGATCGTTGGAAGTTGCCTCATACGGAACTGGTCCTTCGAACTTCCGTTCGGCTCGTCGCGAGTCGAGGCCGTTCCAGGTGCGGTCATGGATCGCTCGACACCTTGAACACTGCCAGCCTTCACTGGAGGAGCAATGAAAACGACCGAATGGATCCTAGCCCAGCTCGAAAGTGAAGCGCCGCGGACCCGGCGCGCCCTGGAACGCGTTCCGGAGGGCCGCGATGATTGGAAGCCGCACGAACGATCGATGCCCCTTGGCAACCTCGCCATGCTCGTGGCCACGATGCCGACCTGGATCAAGCTGATCGTCGACCAGAACGAGCTCGACATCGCCCCTCGGGCCGGATCCGACGCCCCGAAGCCGTTGCACACGCGCGCCGAGCTGGTGCAGGCGCTCGACAAGGGCGTCGCCGAGGCGCGCCAAGTGCTTCAGAAGACGAACGACGAGCACTTGAAGAAACCATGGAAGCTTCTCGTCGCCGGCAAGGTCGTCAGCGAGGAGCCGCGCGAAATCGTCCTTCGCGATACGATGATGCACCTGTCGCATCACCGCGGTCAGCTCACGGTCTATCTACGACTGAACGAGGCGCCCGTGCCGTCGATCTACGGTCCGACGGCGGATGACATGCAGTTCGCGTAATTGCGCTCGACCGCCTCGCCCGGATTGGGTACATTCCGCCCGTCGTCGTTCAAGAATTTCGACGCGTTCCCCTAGAGGAGGCATCCATGCTACGGAAGCTCCTGGTAGTGGCAGTTGCCATGTCGTCGGTGTTCGTTCCCCTTCAGACAGCCAGAGCCGCGTGTGACGTGACGCCGTTCATCGGAGCCTCGGTTCCGACCAAGTCGATGATCCTCCAAGCCTCCGGCGGCACGCTCATTCGAAACACGACGCACGCGGTGTACGGCCTCAGCATCGGAACCTCGTTCTCCAACAAGTTCGGAGCGGATTTGGTTCTCGGAGCGGGATCGGGCGCCCTCGAGGTCGTCGGTGGCGTAGACGTCCTCAAGCTCTCCTCCACCCTGCTGTTCGCCGATGTCCGAGGAAACTTCCGGATCATGGGGAACGATCAGGCCGGCCTTGGACTCGTGGGCGGAGTGGGATATACGACTCAGAAGATCGGGCTCTTCGACTTCGCGGCGCTGACCGACGCCGGTGAGTTCAAGGGGAAACTGACGGGCATCCTGGGTTTGAGTTTCGATGCGGAGGTTTCGGACCGCATGGGCCTCTCCGTGGAGATGGTCGATCGGATTCGTGAGCAGGGCATCGTGATCGAAGGCTCGACCGGACTCAACGAGCCGACCCAGCACGACGTGATGGTCACTGCCGGCTTGAGCTTCGCGCTTAACAAGTAGCCACACTACCTCCGGAAGCAGATGCGCCCCGGCAGTCTTCGCTGCCGGGGCGCTCTGCATTCAAGCATCTTCGCGCGAGGGTTTCCCTCGATCCGCGAACTAGGTGGTGAGAATCACGACCTGCTTGATCTTGCGGAACTCTTTTGCGTCTACGATCCGGAGCTCCACCATGTTCGTCCCCACCGGCTGCAGGACGTAGCTCGAGACCGGTTGCGCACTCAGCACCTGAACCTTGTCCACCTTCTCCGCGGGGATCTGAATGACCGTCTGCTCGTCGGTATCGAGCGGTGTGAAAACCGACTGATCGGGATGCCCCGTGGGCCGCAGCGTCTTCCCGATGCCTAGAACGCCGCCCTTGGACTCGACGACGCCGGAGCGAACGAGTTCCTTCTTCGAACCCATGGCGTAGAAGATCGTCGCGAGCTCCGTCTGCCTGTCCTCGACCGCCACGGTCAGGCCCGTGACCTGAGTCTGGAGCGTATCGACCTGCGTCGTCAGCATGGCGATCTGCTCTTCCTTCTCGGTCACCGAGCGCCGGAGGCCGGCGATCATCTTGTTCATCCCCTCGATCTTGATCCCGCTTTTCTTCAGCCTCGCATCGAGTTCGGTGATGCGCTCCTTGGTGCGCTCAATGGCGCCGCGGAGCGTGGCGATTCGCGTTAGCACTTGGTCGTGGACGGTCCCAGGCACTTCGACTTCGGCCTGGCTCCGCGCGGCCGCCCCCTCTACGGGTTCGTCTCCGAGCACGATGGCATTGAGGCTGTCCTGAATCGTGGCGATTTCCGCGATTGCATTGCCGTAGCGTAACCGAGTGCTCTCGTCCTCGGTCTGCAACTGCGTGTAGTCCGCCTGGGATTTCTTGTACTTGGAGTAGAAGAAGATGGTGGTGCCGATCAGCACCAGGCTGATCAAGGCCAGAGCTACGACTGACATTCTGCGCATGAATTCGGTCCTCCTTGCGGGTCGTCTCCGGCAGGCGAGCGGTTCGGGAAGGCCTGCGGCGTGTCGGGCACCATGACCGACGTTGCCCATGCCCGGGAGGAGGGCAAGACAGGTGCCACCGGGCCGCGGGACGGTCCTACAGGCCTAGGGAGTTCTCCCTACAAGCCATTTCGGCGCTTGTTTTTGCCTACAAAGAATTAGCCGACGCCATCCGCGACCCATCCAGTTGAAACCCCCCTCCCCAATGTACGAGGAGGGACGATCGGTGCCGCCCCTGGCCCGCCTGGGCCATCGCGCGGTGGCGGTTGCGAAGCGCCGCCGGGCCCTCGCGACGGCCGCGCGGGGGCGTTTCCGGGGGAGGTTGAGGTGGAGCCGATTGGAGCCCGTCCGGAGTTTGCTACATCCATGCGGGACGCTGCGAGCAGCAGTCACCCTCTCGGCAATGGTGCACGGCACTAGATCGACGTTCGCTTACGCACGCACGCGTACATTCGCGCACCAATCCACCCCGGTCGAGCCATCGGCAAATGCCCCAATTTCTCGCTACTTCCTATGTGGCAAGCGCAAGCGCCTGACCCCGCCCACGGCACGGAATATGCGGCGCCACCAATGCAGCAGCCCCGGAACGTGCACCGAATTGTGGAGGTGAACCATGCCAGTCTTGGTGACCGTATGTCTCGTGATCGTGACCGTCGCGCTGGTTGCGATTGCGGTTGTCGCAATTCGGGCCCTTTCTCGAATGAACCGAGTGCTGGAAGAGTTGGAGGAAGGCGCTCAGATTCTCCAGACCACGGCGACACAAATCACGGCTACCGGCCGCGAGGTCCAGGAGTTCATCGTCTCGGTCCGCGGGTTGGTGCCTCCGATGCGGCGCGCCGTGGATGCTTTGGGAATGGTGGGCGAACGCGCGGCGGATTTGAGTTTCGCGGTGTTGGACGAAGTGGAGAGACCCGTTCGCAGGACAATGGGACTCTTCCGGGGCGTGCAGGCAGGCGCCACCTATTTTCTCAACCGGCTCGTGCACAGTGGGCACGGAGCCAAGAATGGAGGAAACTCCGATGGATGAAAACATCCGCATCCCCAATGGACGCTCGAACGGGGTGCTCGTAGGCTTCCTGTGTGGTGCAGCGGTCGGCGCAGGGATTGCGCTCCTCACGGCTCCATCCACCGGCGAGGTAACCCGCCGGAAACTCGGCGCCACGGCCAAGAAGCTCGCCAGCACGACGCGCAATCGGGTCGATCAGATGCGCGGCCGTTTCGGCGAGTTGAAGCAGGACCTCAAGGACAGCGTGGCACACGGCGCGGAAGAAATGGGCGTCATACCGCCGCGTTAGCGAGCACCGAGCAGTAGCCGCCGAAAGCAGGGCGGAACCACAATCCGAGAAATTGGAAGTAGGGTTCCCCCAGCTCTTCGGCGGCGTTTTTTTTGGGTGACGCGGCGATCCTGGCGCGGAGGGGCGACGGCGTCGACTCGCCACGCGGTCGACCGGCGACGCTAGCGTGCCTTGGGCGCCCCACGCATCGTCGCAACCCACTCCCTCGCCTGCGCGTGGCGCGGGTTGTAGATCAGCGCCTCTTCCCAGGATTCCAGCGCCTTGTCCGGCCGCGAGAGGCCGTAGTAGATCGCCCCCCGGGTGTAACAGATCTCGGCCCGTTCGATGGGCTCGTTCCCCTTCTTCGCGAGAATCTCGGCGGCCTTGTCGATCGCCGCCATCGCCTCGTCGAATCGGCGCGTCTCGTAGTAGAGCGCCGCGAGGCTCCGGTACGACGTCACGTTCTCGACGCCCAAACTCTTCTTGAGGAGCGCCTCGGCCTCGTCGTACCGCTTCTGGTTGATCCGTATCTGGGCGAGGTTGGTGTACACGCGATAGTCGGTACTGCGCCCCATCGCATACGTCCAAAGCGCCTCCGAATTGGCCCAGACCGGATTGTAGACGGCGGTCCGGTACCCGAAGAGCGCGAGCGGAATCGCGGCCATCGTCGCGATCGCGGCGACGCGCGCCGCGCCCGGCGCCGCACGACCGCCGAGTGCGACGATGCCCGCGCCGAGGATCCAGCAGAAGCCGAGGGAAGGCGCGTAGAGGTACCGCTCGGCCATGTACGTGACGAGCGGGAACGCCAACGCCGGAAGCAGCGTCGCGAGGATCCATCCCGTGCCGAGAGCCAGGGTTCGATACCCGCGCCGGAGCGAGAACCACACCAGCGCCGGGAGGAGGAGCAACCCCGCGAGATTGAGGATCACGGGGAGGAACGTCGTGGCCAAGGCCGGCGTGTCGTAGTCGGGCGAGCCCGCCCGCGCCCCTACCAGGAGCGACGTGTAATTCCAGACCGCGTGCCCCTTGACCATGAGATAGCGAAGCGGATCGTGAGCGTACGGGGCCTGCGCCTGGACCTGGGCCCCCATGTTCAGGAGCACGGCGGCGAGTCCGGCCAGGGCGTACGGAACCTTGCTGACCAGGACCTCGGTCCAGAACTTCCGGTCCCGCCGAGGGCGCTTCCAGACGAGCCAATCGACCAGAATGAAGAAGAGCGGCGCGGTGACGACGCCCAGTTTGGAGAGAAGGCCGAGCGCGAACGCGGCAATGGACAGCGCATAGGGCCAGAGGCGCAGCGTCGAGGAGGCTCGAGCCCGCAGATAGAAGTAGAATGAGACGAGGAGGAACGTCGTCGAAAGCACCTCTTTCCGGCTCGAGATCCAGGCGATCGCCTCCACGTGCGAGGAGTGGACCGCAAAGAAAAGCGCGGCGAGCAAGGCGACGAGGAAGTTTCCGAGAAGGCGCCGAACCACCACGAAGCCGAGGAGCGCGTTCAGCGCATGAAGCAGAACCTGGCCCAAGTGGTAACCAAACGGTTTGAGGCCCCAGAGGCTGTAGTCCAGGGAATACGAGAGAAGGTGAAGCGGCAGGAAATTGTTGAAGTACGGCTTCGTGAAGATGTAGGAGAGGTTCTCCCACGACCAAGACCGGATCCACGGGTTCTCTAGAACGTAAACCGGGTCGTCCCAGTTCAGAAACTCGTAGCGTACGGTGGAAACGGTGGCGGCGAGGGCCGCGGCCAGAATCGCGGCGAGCGCCAAGAGCTGGAGCGGTATGGCGACCTCGACCCTCGTCGCCCTGGCCCCGGCGGTCGTGCCAGGAGCGCCCCCCCCGCCGGCTCCACGGCTTTTCGCCTTCGCGCGCTTCCCCACCCGTCCGGCCCGGCTCACTCGTGTTCCCGCACCGCCACGCATTCGATCGTGCCGCCATGACCGAACGCCGCCTCCGCGGCCGTG
>DATEND010000109.1:0-2864 GCA_035275245.1 Candidatus Eiseniibacteriota bacterium | reverse complement strand
GTTCCCCATCAACGCAAGCCCCTGCGGATGGTGGAACGTGGCGCGCTCGGCCGGCCCGTCCTCGCGCCCGATGCGGCCCGACCCGACGACGCGGATCAGACTCGACCGACCGCCGGCATCCGGAAGCGACGCCACGACGATGCGATTGTGGTTGGAATCGGCGATGAAGAGTCGGCCGCCGGCCGGATCGGCCAGGACCTTCCCCGGGAAGGCGAGCCCCGTCGCCGCGCGCACCGATTGCTCGCGCTCGAAGCGCACGGGCTCCGCGGCCAGGGTCCCCGCCGCCTTGGCCTCCGCGAGCGCCTGCGCGATGGCGCGGTCCAGGGTCTCTCGATTTCCTTCGCCGGCAACCCCGCCCAGAACGCGTCCGTCCGCGCCGATCAGAACCATGGTCGGCCACGACTTCACGGTGTACTCGCTCCAGAGCGCCATCTCCTCGTCGACGATCACGGGATGCTTGATTTCATACCGGCTGATGGCCGCGCGGACGGTCTGGCGATGACCCTCGTTCTCGAACTTGGCGCTATGAACGCCCACCACGGCGAACGGCTCGCCGGCATACTTCTCCTCGAGAAAGGCCAGGTCGGGGAGGACGTGCATGCAGTTGATGCAGCAGTACGTCCAGAAGTCGAGGAGGACGACGTGCCCCTTGAGCTCCTTCGCGAGGGTCAGGGGTCGGTCGGTGTTCAGCCAGGCGAAGTGGGGTTTCAACTCCGGAGCGCGGGGGTTCGCGTTCATGCGACCTACCATAGCGCATTTCCGCCTATAATGGGGGGTGATGTACCGTTTCCGTACGCCGTGCGACGACACCACGAGGAGACCCTGTGTCCACGCTCACCCAGCCCCAAATCGACGCGATTCTCAAGGCCGAAGCCGACCACGATTGTGGCGGCGTCGGGGACAAGAAGATCTGCGTCAAGATCGTCGGGATCGCAGACCTCCCGACCCGATTCGGCTTCTTCCAGATCGCCGCGTTCTGGAACAACCGCGACGCGAAGGAGCACGTCGCGATCATGAGCGGAAACCCGATGGGCCAGGAGGACGTGCCCACGCGAATCCACTCGGAGTGCCTTACCGGCGACGCGATCGGGTCCCTCCGTTGCGACTGCCGGGACCAACTGGAAGTGGCCCTCCGCGCGATTTCCGCACGGCCGTACGGCCTTGTGCTCTATTTACGGCAAGAGGGTCGGGGGATCGGGCTCTTGAACAAGATCCGAGCGTATGGACTCCAAGACCGGGGGCTCGACACGGTGGAGGCCAACGAGGCACTGGGCTTCCGGGACGACGAGCGCGAGTACTCGATCGCGGCCCACATGCTCATGAGCCTCAAGGTCCGTTCGATCTCGCTCCTGACGAACAACCCGCGTAAGATCAACGATCTGGCCCGATTCGGCATCCAAATCAGGGGGCGGCTGCCGCACGTCATCCCGCCGAACGACCACAACCGGTTCTATCTCGAGACAAAGGCCGCCAAGTCAGGTCATTACATAGACTTTTCCGGGAAACTTCACTTGGAAGAGCAGGGAGAATCCGTGGCCGTGGAGGGTATGAGCAGTTGACCATGAGCGAGGCAACCCCCCACCGACGACCCGGCCGGCTAACCCCGTACATCCGATTTGCCTTGGCGGCTTTGGCGCTCGCGCTGGCCGTTGTGGCGGCATCCGCGCCGGCGCAGGAGTCCACCGGACAGAGCCAGTGGGTGGAGGGGATCCGGATCGGCCTTCCAGGTTTCGTACCCGGGACGCACCCCGATCGCCCGCGAATCATGTACCAGGACTCCCTCACCTCCATCAACGACTTCTGCCCGGTTCGGCAGGCGAGGCTCGACCCCGACCGGAAGCCGGTCTACGTGAACGGCAAGCCGGTCGGCTTTTGCTGCTCGCCCTGCCCGGTCACGTTCTCGGCCGACCCCGAGAAGTATTTGACCGCCCTGCACGCGTCCTTCCGCGACCCGGTGTATCCCGCTCGGAAGGCGATCTTCGACTCGTCGCTTCGGGCTCGCGTCAACCAGGACATCTTCTTCTTCTCGAGCGTCGCGGCGAAGAATCGCTTCGTCAAAGATCCGCTTCGATACACGAAGTTCCTGACGGATCCCGTCTCCTTCAAGCGATTCCGTGCGACGAAGAGCTCGCCGCACGTCGCGTTCCGAGGCCGCGACTACTACTTCGCAACCGACTCGACGAAGACCGCGTTCCAGGCGGAGCCGGAGAAATGGTTCGAGCGAAAGACGAGCCACTGACCGACGTGCCGACCGCGCCCACGACCACCAAGCCGGTTCGCTCCCTGGCCGAGATCGACGAGCCCGCCGTACGCGCGTTTCTCGAGGAGGAGCAGCGCCGCCCGGATACGCTGGGACTCATCCTGTGCGGCAGCCGCGCCATCGGGTGGGCCTCGCCCGAAGGCGACTACGACGCCTTCGTCATGGTCACGCCGGAGCGGTTTCGAGCGCTGGACATCGCCGACACCATGGTTCACCTGTACGCTCCGGAAGAATCCCCGAAACGACTCATCGGAGATTTCACGTACTACACCCTGGAGGCGTTCGAGGCCGCGCTCAAGTCCCCGCTCGACATCGACCACTGGGCATACGTGGACGCCGTCGTGCTGGCCGACAAGACCGGCACCCTCGAGGGCTGGTGCCGGAGGCTCGCCGCGTTCCCCGAGGAGACGTGGCGGGAACGGACGGTGCATCGGTACCTACAGCTGGCCGTGGCCGCCTCGTCGGCCACGATCGACGACGTCCGGGGATTCGACGTCGATCGTCAGCTCAATCTGTTCCGGGCCGCGATCGCGGGAGTGCACCTCTGGTTCACGATGCAGCGCCGCTGGGCGCCGTCGTTCAAGTGGTTGACGCGCGAGATCGA
>DATEND010000108.1:0-6917 GCA_035275245.1 Candidatus Eiseniibacteriota bacterium | reverse complement strand
GTTCGCGAGGCGGTCCGGATGCGGCTCATCTCGGAGGTGCCGCTCGGAGCGTTCCTTTCGGGCGGCGTCGACTCGAGCGCCATCGTCTCCTTCATGGCCGGGCTTCAAGACTCCCCCGTGAACACGTGCTCCATTGGATTTCGGGACGCGGCCTTCGACGAGTCCCGGTATGCGTCGCTCGTCGCCGAGCGATACAAGACACGCCACCACGTGGAGACCGTGGACGCCGACGACTTCAGCCTGGTCTCCCGGCTTGGTTCTATCTACGACGAGCCGTTCGCCGACAGCTCCGCGATCCCCACCTACCGCGTGTGCGAGCTCGCACGAAAGCGAGTTACGGTGGCCCTTTCCGGCGACGGCGGCGACGAGACGCTCGCGGGGTACCGTCGCTATCGTTGGCACGTCATCGAGGAGCGGGTCCGCTCCGGGCTTCCCGGCGCGCTCCGCCGCCCTGTCTTCGGGTTCCTGGGCCGCGCGTATCCAAAGGCGGACTGGGCGCCGCGACCCCTCCGCGCCAAGACGACGTTCCAGGCCTTGGCGCTCGATCCGCTCGAGGCGTACTATCGCGGGGTTTCGATTTTCAACGACGAGTCTCGGCGGCGCCTCTTCCTTCCGGCGTTCCGACATCGCCTCGACGGCTACTCGGCGATCGAGGTCCTGCGCAAGTTCTGGGACGCATCTCCGACGACGCATCCTCTCTCGCGCGTGCAGTACGTCGACATCAAGACGTATCTTCCAGGGGACATCCTCACGAAGGTGGACCGAGCCAGCATGGCGAATTCCCTCGAGGTGCGGATTCCCTTCCTCGATCACAAGGTGGTCGAGTGGACGTCGGGCCTCCCGCCCGACCTCCTGCTCCGCGGCGGCGAGGGAAAATATCTCCTCAAGCGGGCGATGCGGCCGTACTTGCCGGACGATCTTCTCTATCGAAGGAAGATGGGCTTCGCGGTCCCGCTCGCTCGTTGGTTCCGGGGGCCCCTCCGCGACGTGGTTCGCCGGGAGGTGCTCGGCGAGGAGATGGGTGACGCCGCGATTCTAGATCGGGAGGTCGCGCGACGGCTGGTCGACGAGCACCAGGCCGGCGTTCGCGACCACTCCGCCGCGCTCTGGACGCTCCTCGCGTTCGCCGCCGGCATCCGAAATCTGGAGTCCGCGCCCGCGGAGGTCGCGGGGGCTCGCGCCCCGTGAGCCTTCGGATCCTGCACGTCCTGGATCACTCGGCTCCACTCCACAGCGGTTACACATTTCGCACGCTCGCGATCCTTCGCGAGCAGCGCGCCTTGGGCTGGGTGCCGGTGCCGCTCACCGGCGTGAAGCAGGGCGGCGGATCCGAGACCGAGCAATCGGTCGGCGACGTTCGCTTCTTTCGAACGCCTCCCGCCACCGGACCCGGCGCCCGGGTTCCGGTTTGGGCCGAGTGGAACGGAATCGATCGTCTGGCGCGCCGGATTCGAGAGGTCGCGCGGACCGAGAAGTTCGACGTGATCCACGCCCACTCCCCCGTTCTCGGCGCCATGGCGGCGCTCCAAGCGGCCCGCTCGCTCCGCCTCCCGGTGGTCTACGAAGTTCGCGCTCTCTGGGAGGACGCGGCCGTCGATCACGGCACGCAGCGCCGCGGCGGCTTGCGGTATCGCGCCACGCGGGCCCTCGAAGGACGCGCCGTTCGGAACGCGGCGGCCATCACGGTCATTTGCGAGGGGCTCCGGCGCGAGTTCATCGCGCGCGGGGTTCCCGAGTCGAAGGTGACGGTGATCCCCAACGCGGTGAACACCGCCGACTTTCGGCGAGGCGCCGCGCGAGACGAAGCGCTGGCGGGTCGGCTGGGACTCACCGGCTCCCTCGTGATTGGATTCATCGGCTCCTTCTATTCCTATGAGGGCCTTCGACTGCTGCTCCAGGCGTTCCCCAAGATCCTGGCTAAGGAGCCGTCGGTGCGGCTGCTGCTCGCCGGGGGCGGCCCGGAGGATGCCGTGCTACGGTCCGATGCGCGCGCGCTCGGCGTCGCCGATCGCGTCGTCTTCACGGGCCGCGTCCCGCACGAGGAAGTCGGCGCCTATTACGACCTGGTCGACGTTCTCGTCTATCCCCGACTCTCCACGCGAACCACCGAGATGGTCACGCCGCTCAAACCTCTCGAGGCGATGGCGCAGGAGCGACTCGTCCTCGCCTCGGACGTGGGGGGGCACCGGGAGCTGATCGAGGACGGGAAAACGGGAATCCTGTTTCGCGCCGGAGACGCCGACGCACTCGCGACGGCCGCGGTCACCCTGCTCCGGGACGCCGGTCGATGGCCGGCGCTTCGCGCGGCGGGTCGCGCGTTCGTGGAGCGGGAGCGAACCTGGCAGGCCAGCGTGCGGCGGTACGAGGCGGTCTACGCGAAGGCTATGGAGCGAAATGGCGGGCGCTGATCTCCGGGGGCTTCGTGTCGCGCTCGTCGGCCCAGTGCCTCCCCCGTCGGGCGGCATGGCGAACCAGGTCTTGCAGCTCGAGCGCCTTCTCCGAAGCGAAGGCGTGACGGTCGAGGTGGTCCCCGTGAACCGGCCGTATTGGCCGGCTTGGATCGGTGCCGTGCCCGGTGTTCGCGCGGCCGCGCGCCTCCTCCCATACATGTCGGCCCTGCATGGCGCGGCGGGCCGCGCCGACGTAGTCCACGTGCTCGCGAGCTCCGGATGGTCGTGGCATCTCTTCGCGGCCCCCGCCGTCTGGATCTCCCGCGCCCGCGGCGTTCCGGTCGTGGTCAACTATCGAGGCGGCGGCGCCGGCCCGTTTCTCGCACGCGCGGCGGCGGTGGTTCGGCCCACGCTTCGGCGCGCGAGCGCGCTCGTCGTGCCGTCGGAGTTCCTCCGCGAGGTCTTCGCGCGCCACGGCTTCTCCGCGAGCGTCGTCCCGAACGTGATCGATGCCGAGCGGTTCGCGCCCGCTCCGGACACCGCAGGCTCCGCGCGTTTCGACGGCGCTCCCGCCGGTCCCCACATCCTCATCCCGCGCAATCTGGAGCCGGTCTACGACGTGGCCACGGGGCTCCGCGCGTTCAAGCTGGTCCGCGAGCGGCATCCCGCCGCCCGCCTTTCGGTGGTCGGGACCGGCCCCGAGCGGGCGCGGCTCGAGGCTCTCGCGAAGGAACTCGGTCTCGGCAATTCGGTTCGATTCGTCGGGCGCGTCGAAAACGACGCCATGCCGGCGCTCTACCGGGAGACGGACGTGATGCTGAATCCGAGCCTCGCGGACAACATGCCGATCTCGATTCTCGAGTCCCTGGCCTCCGGCGTTCCGATCGTCACGACGAACGTCGGCGGAATTCCGTTCCTGGTTCGAGAGCGCGAGACGGCCCTCTTGGTTTCGAGCGGAGACGAGAAGGCCATGGCGGCCGCCATCGAGGATCTCTGGTCCGACAAGGAGCAGGCGGCCAGGCAATCGCGTGCCGGCTTGGCACTCGCCCAGGAATACACCTGGGCACGGATCCGGGAACGATGGGCGGCGGTGTACCGCGGCGCGCAGGCCGCCGGCTCGGCTTCCCAGGTGGCGGCCCGATGAGCCGCGGGCTCTACTCTCGCCTGGTATCCGGCGTCCTCCTTCCCTTCCACGAACGCCTGAAGGGACACGCCACGATCGGCCGGTTCCGCGAGCTCGAGAAGAGTCAGTGGTTGTCCGGGGAGGAGCTCGCTCGGCGCCAGGAGATTCGACTCCGGGAGTTCTTCCTCGAGATCGGAGCCCGCGTTCCCTACTATCGCGACCTCTTCTCCTCGCTTCGAGTGCGAGCAGAACAGATCCGCGGTGCTTCCGACCTCCCGCGGCTTCCCGTTCTCACGAAGGCGCTGATTCGGGAGCACGGGGTCGCGCTCGGCGCGGACGGCGTCTCCGACCTCCGCGCCGTGAGCACGGGCGGATCGACGGGCGAACCGCTACGGTTCCGCGTCGGGCCGGCGCGCGTGACTTCCGACGTCGCCTTGCGGCGGCGGGCGAACCGGTGGTGGGGCGTCGACATCGGAGATCCAGAGGTCGTCCTCTGGGGCTCTCACATCGAAGTCACGCGCCAGGACCGTGTCCGGACGCTCCGCGACCGTCTCTTCCGAAGCACGCTTCTCTCCGTGAACCACATGACGCCGGCGGTTCTCGACGAGTACCTGGATGCGCTGCCGCGCCTTCGACCCGTTCAGATCTTCTCGCACCCCTCCGCGCTGGACGAGCTCGCGCGTCGCGCCGACGAACGAGGCGTGCGGCTCGACGGCCTCGGCGTTCGCGTGATCTTCCTCACGGCGGAGGAGCTCTACCTGCACCAACGGGAGCGCATCGAGCGCGTCTTCGGATGCCGGGCCTCGAACGGATACGGGGGCCGTGATTCGGGATTCATCGCCCAGGAGTGCCCCGAGGGCGGGATGCACCTGAACGTCGAGGACATCGTCGTCGAGATCGTCGGCGAGGATGGAACGGTCCTTCCCCCGGGGCAACCGGGCGAGATCGTCGTGACGCATCTCCGATCCCAGGAATACCCGTTCGTTCGGTACCGCACGGGCGACGTGGGCGTTCTCGGTGACCAAGGGTGCCCATGCGGGCGCGGGCTCCCCCTACTCCGGGAGGTGCACGGCCGCGCCGACGATCTGCTCCTGGGCCTCGACGGAGCGCGCGTGCCAGGCCAGGTCGTCGTGCTCCTCTTTCGAGACATCCCCGGAATCGCGGCGTTCAAGGTCGTTCAGGAGGAGGTCGATCGGGTTCGGATCCTTCTCGTTCGAACCGGGGACTTCCCCGCCTCTGCCGAGGCATCGATCGTCGAGGGGTTTCGCGGGCGCCTCGGTGCCGCCATGCGCGTGGAACTTCAGACAGTTGAATCGATTCCACGCGAAGCTTCGGGTAAGTACCGAACCGTGGTGAGCAAGGTCGGCCGGAGCCCCGCGCGCGAGGCCGTCGAGCCGCGTGGAGGCGGCACGAGCGACGCGGAGTAGCGCGAGGGGTCGCGGAATAGCGCGGGACGACGCGCCTAGACGCGGCGCGTGTCGGCGTCGATGAAGCGCCGGTGCCAGATCTCGAGAACAATGAGGCACCAGAGCCACGTCCCGTAGTCTCTTCCGCCTCGACGATGCTCGGAGAGGACCCTCCGGATCGCGCGCGGATCGAAGTAGCCCCGCCCGAGCGCCCGCGGATCGAGCAGAATCTCCTCGGCGCGGGCGTAGAGCTCGCCCTGGAACCATCGCCCCTGCGGCAGGGCGAACCCCTGCTTCCGCTTCGTGATCGTCGATTTCGGCACCCATCGCTCCGCCAGCCGGCGAAGCGCGACCTTGGACACGTTCCCGCGAAGCTTGTACGAGAGCGGTGCCCGCGCCATCAACTCCACGACCTCGTAGTCCAAGAGCGGAGCCCGCACCTCGAGGGAAACGGCCATGCTCATCCGGTCCACCTTCGTGAGGATGTCGCCCGGCAGGTAGTGCTGCATATCGAGGTACTGGAGCTGGCTCACGACATCGAGTCCGCGCACCGGCTCCAAGATCGCTTCGACGCGGGCGTAGGGATCGTGCTCGGCCGCGCGCCGGCCCCACTCGCGCGAGTAGAGCACGTCCCGAATGTACGGGTAGATTCCCATGCCCGCGATGCTTCCGCGGCCGCTCAAGGCGGCGATCGTGGCGAGCGAGTTCCAGCCGGGCGTGGTGAACGGCAGAAGCCGGGCCAGTCCGCCGGCGACGCCCGACCCGAGCCAGCGCGGAACACGGCGCCACCGCTCGTTCTCCTGAGCGATCCGGTACCGCGTGTATCCGGCGAATACCTCGTCCCCTCCGTCGCCGGCAAGCGCGACGGTGACGTGCTCCCGGGCGGCGCGCGACACGTAGTACGTCGGGACGGCCGAGGAGTCGCCGAAGGGCTCGTCGCAGTGCCAGACCAATTCCGGCAGGATCTCGAAGGCCGACGGACGGACCATGATCTCGGCGTGGTCCGTGCCGAGATGCCGGGCCACGGCGCGCGCGTCCTCGAGTTCCGAGTAACCCTGCTCCTCGAAGCCGATCGAGAACGTGCGCACGGGTCGGTCGCTCAAGCTCGCCATGAGCGCGACGACCACGCTGGAGTCGAGGCCGCCGGAGAGGAAGGCCCCGAGCGGAACGTCGCTCATCAGCCGGCGCTTGACCGCGCCGCGCAAGACGCCGCCCAAGTGCTCGAGGAACGGCTCCTCTGCGAGCGGAGCCGGGTCCGGGCGGAACGCGAGATCGTAATAGCGACGTACTTCCATGCTGCCGGCTTCCGCGACGAGATAGTGCCCCGGCAGGAGCCGCTCCACGCCCTCGAAAATCGTCTGAGGACCGGAGATGTAACTCTGACTCAGGTATTCGTGCAGCGCTCCGGGGTGGACCCGACGCTCGAAGTCCCCGTATGCGAGCAGGGATTTGATCTCGGAACCGAACCGGAGCTCGCCTGGGCCGTTCGCGTAATAGAGCGGCTTCTTCCCCCAGCGGTCCCGGACGAGGGTGAGCGCCTTCCTGGTCACGTCCCAGAACGCGCACGCGAACATCCCGTTCAACTTCCGAAACGAGGCCGCGCCCTCCTTTCGGAAGAGCTCGACCAAGACCTCGGTGTCCGAGCGCGTCCGGAAGTTGTGCCCCGTCGCCTCCATCTCCGCGCGAAGCTCCGGATAGTTGTAGATCTCGCCGTTGAAGACGACCCAGACGGTCCCGTCGGCGGTCGACATCGGCTGTCCGCCGGTCGTGAGGTCGATGATCGACAACCGGCGATGGGCGAGGCCGGCGGGGCCGGAGATTCGAATTCCGCCGGCGTCGGGTCCTCGGTGAAGGATCGTGCGCGCCATGCGCTCGAGGCCCTCCGGGGAGGGGGCCTGCTCTTTGTCGTGCATCAGGACGCCCGCGATACCGCACATGCGCTACCTACCCGTACGAACGGTGGTGGAGTGCCCCGTCGATCGCGCCGGAAAGCTCGAG
>DATEND010000107.1:0-4900 GCA_035275245.1 Candidatus Eiseniibacteriota bacterium | reverse complement strand
AACGGTGCTCCGCGGGCGACGCCCGCTCTACGTGATGGAGCTGCCGCCGTACCGCGTCCCGACCTGGCGCTCGGTGCTCCTCACGATCCGGAATCGCTGCCTCCTCTTTCTGAAGCGGGCGGGCACGGTCATCCTCGCCGTTTCGATCCTGCTTTGGTTCCTCGCGACGTATCCGGCGGGTCACCCCGAGACGAGGGCGCTCGAGGCGAAAGCGAGGACCGCGGCAGCCGCGGGCCAGACAGCGGAGGCGGCGCAGCTCGAAGACGCGGCGGCGGGAGCGGCGCTTCGCCATTCCTTCGCGGGGATGCTCGGACAGGCGATCGAGCCCGCAATTCGGCCGCTCGGTTTCGATTGGAAGATCGGCATCGGGCTCATCTCCTCGTTCGCGGCGCGCGAGGTCATGGTCTCGACGATGGCGACGATCTACAACCTCGAGGGGGGCGGCAACGACGCCGAGGCGTCGCTCCGGGGGCTCCTGCCCGGCGTCACCGACGATCGGACGGGATTGCCGGTCTACACGCCGCTCGTCGCGATCAGCCTCATGGTCTTCTTCGCGCTCGCCTGCCAGTGCATGTCGACGGTGGCCGTCGTGCGCCGGGAGACCAACTCGTGGCGCTGGCCGATCTTCATGCTGGTGCTGATGAACGCGATGGCGTGGGGCGCGTCGTTCGTCGTCTTCCAGGGCGGGAGGCTGCTCGGATGGGGGTGACGCGATGACGCCGTGGGTTCAGAACGTCGTGGCGATTACGATCGTCCTCTTGGCCGCCGCGTGGCTGCTTCGCCGCGCGATCTGGAAGCGTGGCGCGCCGAGGGGGTGCGAGAACTGCCCGGCGCAACGCGCTAGGCCGGCGGCTCGATCAGAACGGGCTTGAGCCCGAAGACTTCCTCGAACAGACCGCTCTTCGCGTCGAGCGCCAGACGCTCGAGCGCCAGATCCTCCCCGCCGGCGACCTCGATCCGAAGTTCATCCCCCACCACCGAGATCTTCGGATCGGTGATGCGCTGCGTGTGCGCCTTGTCCAGCGCGTCCGCCACGCGAAGGATCGCCGAGAGGCGGTTCACGGTGAGGCGTGCCTCGCGCGGGAGCGACGCGTACGCGGGATGATCCGACTGCGGTCCGCCCCGCCGGTGATAGCGCGCGACGTTCGCCACGATCTCGAGATCCATGCCCGAGAGCCCGAAGACCTCGGAGTTGATCAGGAGATAGTACGTGTGCTTGTGGTGTCCACGCGCCGCCACGTAGCCGCCGATATCGTGAACGATCGAGGCGACCTCCAAGAGCAGCTGCTCCTTCTCTCCCAGCTGATGGAGCGCGCGCGTGGCCTCGAAGACGGCGCGAGCGAGGGTGGCGGTGTGCGTCCCGTGCGCGACGTCGGCGTGATACTTCCGCGCCAGGTTGACGGCGGCGGCGATCGTCTGATCGGGAAAGAGCACCGTCGAGCCGCTCTGGATCAGCCGGACCATGTGGAGCACCAGTCCGTCCCGCATGCTCGCGCGCGGCACGAGGAGCCGGTCCACCTGGTTCAGCCGAAGCAGCTCCGCGTAGACGAGAAAGGCCGGCGCCAGCGACTCCGCCTCGTTCGGCGGAATGGAATAGGCGGTCGCCACCTGATCGGGCGTCATCGGCAGGATCTGGTCGGCCAATTTCTTGAGGTCCTTCGCCGAGACCGAGCCGATGTCCGTCGGCGTCTCGGCGCCGTTCGTCGAGGCGCCTCCCGCGCCGCCGCCCAGAGCGACCCGCGCCGCGAAGCGCGCCTCCGATCCGACCGCGACCAGATGCGTCACCTTCTCGAATGGAAGCGTCCGACGAACGACGTTCATCATCTCGCGCACGTTGTGCGTCATGAGTCGAGTTCGGGAACGCCGGTCCGCGTCGACGGCGCGGAGCGCCTCGCGCATGCGAACGGTGCCCAGGTCGTGCGTGATCGACGCCGCCACCTCGCCGTTTCGCACCAGCGCCCACTCGGTGGCGCCGCCCCCCAGCTCGAACATCAAGGCGTCGCCTTCGCCGTACTCGGGATGCGCCTCGAGCACGCGCTGCACGGCGGCAAAGGTCAGGAGCGTCTCCTGCGAGCCCTCGATGACCTCGATCTCGATTCCGGTGGCCAGGAACACGCGGTCGACGAACGTGTCGCGGTTCAGCGCGGCGCGGATGGCGCTCGTGGCCACGGCGCGCGTGTGCGAGACGCCGTACGTGTCCATGAGCGTCCGGAATTGCCGGAGCACGTTGACCGCCTTCTGGATGCTCGACGCGGAGAGCGTGCCGGTCTTGAAGGTCTCCCGACCGAGGGCGATGGGGCGCTCCAGCGCTTCCAGGGTGCGGACCGTGCCGTCGGGTTTCAGCTCCGCGATCAGCATTCGGATGCCGCTCGCGCCAATGTCGATGACGGAGAGGATCGGGAGCCCGGCCATGGCGGCGCCGGCTGCCTTGAGGACGGCGCCCGCGGCGGCGTCCGCCGTCTTCACCTTGGCGTCGTCAGCCACGGGCCACCACCACCGGCTTGAGTCCGAATTCGTCTTTGAATAGGTCGCCCTTGTCTCCCACCGACCACTCGTCCAGGGTCACGTCTCCGCGCGTCTTTACCTTGAGCCGAAGCTCCGAGCCTCGCGACTTCGCCTGAACCGCGGTAACGCTCTGCCGGTGGTCGTGGTCGAGCGCGTCGGCGACGCGCAGGATCGCGGCCAGGACGCGCACGCGCTGCCGGTCCTTCTCGGCCAGGTCGCGGTACCCCTCGTGGCTCAGGTCGGGGGGCGCTTTCCGATGATACCGGGCGACGTTCGCGACCACGAGCAGCTCCTCGTCGCTCAAACCCAAGATCGGGGTCTGGGCGATGATGTAGTAGGCGTGACGGTGATGTCCCGCCGCGCCGACGAAATTCCCGACCTCGTGGAGGAGCCCGGCCAGCTCCATGAGGAGCCGGTCGCGCTTTCCGAGCCCGTGCATTGGTTTCAGCTGGTCGAACAACGAGACGGCCAGGGCGCTCACGCGGAGCGCGTGCTTGGGGTCGGCTTCGTATTTCTTGAGGATCGCCATCGCGGCGTTCCGGGTCTGGCTCACCTCGAGCGACTTCATGCCCTCCGCCCCCGCCGCGCGCGCCACGTCGATCAGGACGCCGTCGACGAGTCCGACGAACGGAACCCACACGTCCCGGGCACGGATCCGCGTCATCACGTACTCGAAGATCGCGCCGGCCGGCACGATCACGTCCGCGCGGTCGGGCCGCAATCCGTACGTTTCGGCCCGCTCGGCGGGCGTCATCCGCGCCATCTTGCCGAGGAGCTTTCGCAGTCGAAGGAGCGTGAGGCGGGCCGGTGCCCGGTCTTCGCCCCGCGGGGAGCCCTTCGAGGAGCCATTGGTCGTCATCGTCGCGAGCGACTCGATGTTCCCGCCGGTCCCGACGAAGCGCGCCAGGCGCCGCCGCTTGAAAAAGTCGAGAATCGGAAACCGCGCCGATCGAAGGGTCGCCTGGATCAGCTTCAGCATCTTCTCGGGCGGGGCTGAGCCGACCCGCTCGAGCAGGCGGACGACGCCGACGTCGTGCGATTCCACGATCAGGATCTCGCCGTGGCCGACGAGCGCGATCTCGCTCGATCCGCCGCCGACGTCGAGGATCATCGAAAGCCCCCGGTCGAGAGAGAGCCGGCTTCGGACCCCCAGGGCGACGAGGCGGGCCTCCTCGGTCCCCTTGATCAGCTCCAGATCGAGCCCCGTCTCGGCGTGGACTCGCTCCAAAAACGCCGCCCGGTTCTTGGCTTCCCGGGTCGCGCTCGTGGCCACGGCGCGATGGACGACCACGTCGTGCTGCTCCATCTTTCGCCGGAAGGCGCGGAACGCGTCGAGCGCCGCCTCCATGGTGGCCGGATCGATCCGATTCGTGTGGAAGACCGACTCGCCCAGACGAACCGGCATCCGAACGCGCTCCAAGATCTTGTACTGGGTGGGGGTCTTGAACTCGGCGATGGAGAGGCGGAGGGCGTTCGAACCGACATCCATGCCGGCGCAACGGATCGGGAAGGAAGTCCTTGAAGGAGAAGGCATTGGGCCCATGTTCGCCCGTCCCGCGCCTGGCGTCAAGCCAGGCTCTAGGCCCGGGGCTGTGCTAGGCTCAGGCGCATGGCTCCGTCCCCAACCGGCCCGACACAAAAACAAGGGTCGCCCGTACTATCCACGAACGCCAATGCTCCGGGATCGACTGACATGAATTCGAGCCCGGGGACGGGAGACGCCACCACCGACGGCCCCGATCTGGAGGGGGTGCGGCGGCGGGACCCCGCGGCGCTCGCAGCGTTCTTCGAGGCCTATTTCGACCGGATGTTCGCACTGGTCTACCGGCTGCTGGGGGACAGGACGCTTGCGGAAGATGCCGCACAGGAAGTGTTCTTGAAGGTCCATCGCGGGGCGCACCTGCTCGATCCGTCCCGCGACCCAGTACCCTGGCTCCTCATGATCGCAACGAATGTCTGTCGCGATTTTTGGCGCTCGGGTGCCTACCGGCTGTCGCATACCTCGCTTTCCATCGATGACTCCCCCGGCCTGCGGGAAACGCTACACTCCGCCGGCCGCGGCCCAGAGGGAGATGCGCTCGCGGCCGAGCGATCGCGCCTCGTGCAGGGGGCGCTCATGGCCCTTCGCGCGCCGCTCCGGGAGGTCGTGGTGCTTCGGGAGTACGAAGGGCTTGGATACGACCAGATTGCTTCGATCGCGGGTCTGAACGAGGCAGCGGTGCGAAAGCGCTACTCGAGGGCGCTCGCGGAGATGGGCAAACACTTGAAGAAGGCGGGCCTGTGAACGAACGACCGGACGAGCAGCTGAGCGAGGAAGAGGCTCGGATCAAACGCGCGCTCCTCGAGGCGTCGACGCCGTCCCCGCAATCCTCGTTCCGCGAACGGCTCAAGGATT
>DATEND010000106.1:0-6290 GCA_035275245.1 Candidatus Eiseniibacteriota bacterium | reverse complement strand
ATGCCGGTCAGCCGGACCTCGCCGTTCGTCGTCTGGATCTCGAGCGACCCGGTGACCCCGCTGAATTCGAGGTCCCCGTTCACCGTGACCGCCTTGACATCGCCCCGCGTTCCCCGGACCCGAACCTCGCCGTTCGAGGTCTGGAGAGTGAATGAAGTATTCCGCGGTACTTGCAGATAATAATGCACTTGGAGCGCCGCCACACGTCCCCCGAGAATATCCCAGATCCCGAGGTTCTCGCGAACTCTGGGATACCGGCTCTCGATCAGGAGCCGGCCGGGTCGAAGCTCGACGTCGGCCCGTAGCCCCTTCATCAGTTCCTTGGCGCGCGCCTGGTCGCCGGCCCGCACGGTGCGGGTGATCTGGACCCGGATCTGTTGCCGATCCCAGGCCTCCACGACGATCCGGCCGTTCTGGCTCTCGATCAGCACCTCCCCGCCCGGCGCAAAGGGGAAGGTGCGCTCGCCCACGTTTCGAATCTCGGCGGCGCGACCGGGTGCCACTCCGGCAAGGGACGCGACCCCGACCACGGCGACCGCCACCGCGACGACCCGTCTTACGTCCTGGAACATGCGCTCCTCCTGGCTCGACCCAAGGCAAAGACCCTCTTCATTCTGGTACGGTCTCGGCTCCCTGGAAGTTTCGCCGTCACACGCTGAAGCGGATGTTCACGATGTCGCCGTCCCGAACTTTATAGTCTCGTCCCTCGGTCCGCAAGAGCCCCATCTCCCGCGCCTTCGCCATGGTTCCGGCACGGATCAGGTCGTCGTAGGCGATGACCTCCGCGCGGATGAACCCGCGCTCCAGGTCGCTGTGAATCGCTCCGGCCGCCTCGGGGGCGCTGGCGCCGTCCCGAACCGTCCACGCCCTGACCTCGTCGGGGCCCACGGTGAAGAACGACAGAAGCCCCAGGGTCTCGTAGGAGAGCCGGATCATCCGCGTCAGTCCGGGCTCCTCGATTCCGAGCAGGCCCATGAACTCGCGCGCCTCTTCCTCCGGGAGCACGACCAGCTCGGCTTCCGTCTTGGCGGAGAGGCCGATGACGGGCGGCTTGGGATCGCCGAACCGCGCCGCGACGGGCCCGACGAGCGAGGCCTCCCCCTGCTTCATCGCAGCCTCGTCGGCGTTCACGACGACGATCCAGGGTCTCATGGTCATGAGCTGAAACCCGCGAATCGATCGCGATTGCGGCGTGGTCAGCTCCACCGCGCGCGCGGGGCGCTCGGCCTCCAGGGTCGCGCGGACGAGCTTCAGCGCCTCGTATTCGTGCGGGTCCTCCGGTTTCTTTCCAACCTTCACGGCCTTCTCGATCCGATCCAGGCGTTTCTCGACGACCGCAAGATCCTCGAGGATGAGCTCGCTCGCGAGCCAGCCCGCGTCGCGTACGGCGTCGACGCGCTCCTTGAAGTGCGGTACGGACGGGTCCTCGAACGCGCGGAGAACGAGAACGAACGCATCCACGTCGCGGAGTGCCACGAGGGCGGCCAACGCACCGCGCTCGGCGCGGCCCGTCTCGAGCGGGGGCGCGTCCACGTAGTCGACCTTGGCCGGCGTGAATTTCTTCGGTGAGTGCATCTCGCGGAGCTTCTCGAGCCGGGCGTCGGGCACTTTTACGGAACCCAGGTGCACCTTCTCGCCGCGCGCGGAGCCGCTCTCCGCCTGGCCGCGGGTCAACGCGGTGAAGAGGGTGCTCTTCCCGCTCTGGGGCGGACCCAGGATGCCGAGCTTCATTCGGTGCGGGCGATGGGGAGGGTCGGGAGCGGGACCGCCGAGGCGCTAGACACCCTCGCCGCGCTTGATCCGCGCGGCGCAGGAGTCTGCCTGCTCGAGGGCCCACGGCGCATCTTCATCGCTCGGATACCGCTTGGCGTAGTCGAGGTAGATTCGCCGCGCGTTCGTGAGCTTCTTGTCCCGGCGCCAGTTCCCGGCGAGCTCCAGGATCGCGGTCTTGTACAGGTCCGCGTCCTTGTAGTTGTCGAGAATTCGTTGGGCGTATCCACGGGCGGCGGCGTAGTCCTTGTCCTTCCGGCTCATCCGAGCCAGGCTCAAGAGCGCGTCGTCGGTGAGCCCGGACGCGTTCTTGGGATCGATTCGAATCACGACCAGGTAGCGACTCCGCGCTTCGCCGTCGATGCCGTGCTCGAGGTAGCGATCGGCAAGGCGGCTCAGGTAGGCGGCATTGCCGGAGCTATCCGCCTCGCGCGACGCGAGCGCGGCGAGCGTGTTCCGCCCCTCCAGGTAATCCTCGACTTTCGCCATGAACTCGGGCGCACGGTAATACCCGACGACGCGGTCGATCTCCGTGCCGTTGCTGCGGAGCACGAGGACCGTGGGGTAGCCCCGCACGCGGTAGCGCGCGGCCGTCACGGTGTCTTTCTCCGCGTTCAGCTTGACGCACGTGAACCGCTGCGAGAACTTGATGAATTGGGGATCGGTGTAGGTAGACTCTTCCAGAGCCTTACACCATTGTCACCAATCGGTGTAGAAGTCGAGGAGGATCGGGCGGCCCGTCTTCCTCGCGTCGGTCAGCGCCGCGTCGTAGGCCGTGTTCCAGGCCATCGACGTCGGTGCCTCGACCTTCGGCCCGGAGCACCCGCCCGCGACCATCGCCGCCGCGAACGCTCCGACCATCCATCCCCAGCCCGAGTGGGCTCTGGCCATCGTCGTCACCCCGTAATTCTGGTTTGCTGCGGGTCCGGGTCCGAATTCGGCTCGCAAGGGACCGATCATCCCCGTCCGGAGCCTCCCTTGTCAAGCGAGGGCTCCGCTCCCTATGATGGACGGATCACGGCAGCCGGAGGTTGGAATCATGAGCGCCTGTGCCTTTTGCGGAACCGCCCTGGACGCAAAGCAACGGATCGTCCGCGACAGCGAGTGCCCCAACTGCGGACGGGACCTGCACGCCTGCGTCCAGTGCCGTCACTACGATCCGGCCGCCCATAACAAGTGCCGTGAACCGCAAGCCGAGTGGGTGACCGATCGCGAGCGCCGGAATTTCTGCGACTACTTCTCGCTGAATCCCGCCGGCCGGGGCGGGATCAAACCAATGGATCGCGCGCAGGGCGCGCGGGACAAGCTGGACCAGCTCTTCAAACCCAAGGAGCCCGACGCCGAATGAAGATCGACGTGCTCGTCTTCGGACCGCACCCCGACGACGCGGAAATCGGCGCCGGGGGTCTCCTCCTCAAGATGAAGGCCCTGGGCCACACGACCGGGATCATCGACATGACCCGGGGCGATCTCGGCTGGGGCACGCCCGAGCAGCGCGACCGGGAGTGCGCCGAGGCCGCGAAGATCCTCAAGCTCGACGTCCGCGAGAACCTGGACATCGGCGATTGGCAGGTCGAGGACACGTTCGAGAATCGATGCAAGGTCGCCGCGACCCTTCGAAAGCATCAGCCCGAAGTCGTCTTCGCGCCGTACTACGCCATTCCGCCCGGCCGCGGCCTGGGCCACAACGATCACTGGAAGACCGGGATCCTGGTCGCGCAAGCCTTCAATCTCTCGCACCTGAGGAAGGCCCCGATCGCGGGCGAGCCCTATCAGGTGAAGTCGCTCTACTACTACTTTCTGCCGCCGGGCGTGCGTCCCACGTTTCTCGTCGACGTATCGCCCTACTTCGAGGACTGGAAGCGCGCGCTCGAGTGCCATAAGTCTCAATTCTCGAACGAGGAAAAGCCGAAGTCGCGGGATCACCGAAGCGTGGTCGACGTCGTGGACTCCTCGGCGAGCGCCGCGGGCTGGGGCATTGGCGCACGGTACGCGCAAGCCTACCTGGCCGCCGCGCCGCTTCGAATCGGCGATCCGCTCGACTTAGTGCGGGAGATCGTGCCGCGCCCGTAGCGTCGCCAGCCTGATCCCCAGTTCCGCCCGCGCCGGGTCCAAGGCAACGACCTCCCCCGAGCGTAGCCAGTCGAACGCGCGCGTGGCGCTCTCGAGGTCCTCCGCGCGGCGCTCCTTCTCCCAGAGCCTGAGGAAGAACGTCGCCGCCTCGATGTTCCCCACCTCCGGCTTCTCGCCCGCGCGGAGCCGCCCGATGGCGCTCGAGTCGCGCGGCGCGTAGCGGAATCCACCGCCGCCTCGATCCTCCAATCGTTGCCGCATGTACCGCGCGAGCGCCCGGGCGCGTTCCAGATGCCGGGCGTCACCGGTCGTTTCGTACGCGTCGAGATAGGCAATGCCGGCGGCGGCCTGATCCGCCAAAATGCCCGGGACCGAGGCGACGCCGCGCTCCCAAACGTGAAAGAGCGATCCGTCGGGCGCGCGCTGCTCGGCCCAGAGGCGATCGAGCGCCCGGATCGCGCGGTGGACCGTCGCGCCCTCCCACATCCGGGCCCGCGCCCCGGCGAAGATCGCCGAGGCGAACCGCGCGTTCCCATCCGCCGTGAAGATGGAATCGACCGCGGGCGCCCGCCGCCGGCGCCGCGCCCGGTCGCTCAACCCGTAGAAAACGTCCCCTGAGAGCGACTGATCCGCGGCGCCGAGCTTGCCCGAGCCGCTCGATCCGCCGGCATCGGCATCCTGGCTCGCGTAGTAGCCGCCGCGACGATCGTCCCAGAGCCACCGCGCCGCGTATGCCTCCGCCTGCCGAGCGGCCGCGCGATAGCGGGGCTCCGCCGAAACGGCGTACGCGCGCGCGAGCGTGGAAATGGCATCGGCGTTCACGCCGAGCAGCTTCTCGGTGCGCGGGCGCTTCCAGTCCTCGTCCCGCGCGAATCGGAAGAACCCGCCCCAGGTCGAATCTTGGAGCCGCATCGACCCATCGGTGGCGCGCAGCGCGATCGTGCGAAGGGCCTGGTCGTCCCGGTAGGCTGCAGCCGCGTGGAGGAAGCCGATCGATTCGAACTGTGGGAGCTTCGGCGCGGTGCCGAATCCGCCGTACTTCTTGTCCTCCGCCTGCCTCACGGCGTCGAGGTTCAAATCGAGCCACTTCTCGAACGGCGTCGTCGAGGGCGGCTTGTCGTCCCGCTCCCACGTCTTCGCGACCGCCATCGCCGACTCGGCGGAGCGGCGGGCGATCTCGGCGCGATTGTCCCGGACGGTGGTCCGGATCTCCTCGAGCATGCGGCGAAGCGGCGCGGCCGCGATGACCGCTCCTGACACGAGCACCTGCCCGTCCGCGTCGAGGATCGCCGTGGTCGGATAGCCGGTCGAGAGATACCGATCCGCGATGTCGGGCCGCCGATCGGCGTCGACGCGCAGCGGAATGAATCCAGCCTGGACGATGGCGGCCACCGTGCTGTCGGTCCACGTGTCGCGGTCCATCTCGTGCGCGCTCCGCGACCACGAGGTGGTCAGGTGCAGGAGGACGAGCCGCCGCGACCGGCGGGCGTCTTCGAACGCGCTCGCGCTCCACGGACGCCACCGCACGAGAGTCCGCGGCGCGTTCGGCGCCGATTCCGCCGGGGCCGGAGCCGCCGATGTCCGGGACCCCGCGACACCCTCGAACGCCGTAACCGTCGCGGCGAGCGCCGCGGCTATTGCGACCCATCGAAGTGCCGCGCGCATGGGCGCGCGCCGGATCATCCGGTTGCCTTCGCGGCCCTGGTCTCGGTGCGCCGCCGGCTCCCAGCCTTCGGCTGGGCCTTCCGCCGGCTCGCGGCCTTGACCTTCCGCTCCTCCAGGTAGCGATCCAGGTCCTTCTCGTCGCGGATCAAGACCTTCTCGGCGGGTACCGTGCAGTATCGCTCGCACTCGGCCGGGTCGTAATCCCGGCAGACCTGTGGCCGCAGGACGTAATGGCTGCAACGCCCGTCCTTCAGCCATTCGCACGGCGTGTCGAACTGCACCATCCAGTCCCCTTCCCACGTGCGGAGCACGGAGACGTTCTTGTGGAGGACGTACCACCGGATGTTGTCGAAGTCGTTCT
Source organism: Candidatus Eiseniibacteriota bacterium (assembly GCA_035275245.1). Taxonomy (GTDB): domain Bacteria; phylum Eisenbacteria; class RBG-16-71-46; order SZUA-252; family SZUA-252; genus DASQJL01. The sequence continues at coordinate 421 of DATEND010000106.1, read as the reverse complement.
TCGACTTCGGCGTCGCGATCGCGATGGTCACGTAGCGGCAACAGTGGTCGCATCCCTCGCAGGGATTGCCCTCGGGGAGCGCGTAGCGGCCGTCCGGAAAGAGAGGCAGGCCGATCGGCGGCCGCGGCGGGCGCATCGGGCCGCGTCCTTCGTCGGGATGAGGTCCCGGGTGGTGCGGCCTGGCGCTGTGCTCGTCCATGTTCCTGGGTCTCTTCTTGGTCACGGAGGGGGCTCCTGGGTGCGAAGGATGGATCGGATCGAACGCAACCGCAGCATAACCGTATCCGTGCGGGAGGCAAGCGCGTAGGGCGATACAGGGGTGTATCCCCCACGCTACGTTCGCGCCGCCGAACGCCGGCCCTCTGCCAGGAGCGCACGGCCCGCAAGCCATTTGAACCACGACTGTTCCCCTTCTACACCA
>DATEND010000105.1:0-8096 GCA_035275245.1 Candidatus Eiseniibacteriota bacterium | reverse complement strand
CGCGATTCGGTTCGCCGTGATGGCGATCGTCGTGCTGCCGCTCCTGCCCGAGGGGCCGTTTGGGCCGCTCGGCGGCATCCGCCCGCGGCAGCTCTGGATTCTCGTGCTCTTCTTCTCGGGTCTCAATTTCCTTGGGTTCTTGGCGCGCCGCTTCGTTGGGGAGCGCCAGGGCTTCGCGCTCGCCGGCCTCCTCGGCGGGCTCGTCTCCTCGACCAGCGTCGTCCTCACGTTCTCGAGGGCCAGCCGAGACAAGCCTCGGCGGGCGCTCGCGTTCGGCATCCTCGCCGCGTGCTCCGCCATGTACGCCCGAGTTCTGGTGGCGACCGCCGTCTTGAACCTCGACGTCATGGTGGCGCTCGTTCCCTACCTCGCGGCGCCGTTCCTCGTTGCGGTCGCGTTCGCGCTCCTGGGTCTTCGCCGCGGCGCCGACGGCGACGGGAAGCCCGGCGCGCCAACGAATCCGCTCGGACTCCAGACCGCGCTCCAGCTGGCTGGGCTCTTTCAGGTCGTGCTCTTCGCGGTGCACGGGGCGCGGGAGATCTGGGGCGATCTGGGTCTCGTGGTCTCCGGCGCCATTCTCGGACTGACCGACATGGATGCGCTCACGATTTCCATGGCCCGAACCGCCGCGGAACCCACGATGCTCCTCGTCGCCGCCCAGGCGATCGCCATGGGCGTGCTCTCGAACACGCTCTTCAAACTGGCGATCGCTCTCGTGGTGGGCCGGGGAACGGTGCAGACCTTCGCCGCGTCCGGGCTCGCGGCCGCCGGGATCGCCTCCGCCGCCTCCTTCTACCTCCTTCGATAGTCCGTGCGCGGCCTCCATGCGTTCCTGGCTCGCCCGGCCGAGCGTCCCGGGCACGACGCGCGCACGCCACCCCGAGACGCGCTCTTCGTGTTCGCGGGAAACCACGAACGGAAGTTGTTCGCGGTGGAGCGGTGGCGCGCCGAAGCGGCCCGGACTCTGATCGTGAGCGTCGGCCGTTTCGAATGGCGTCGCTTCCCGAGCCTCGGACTCCCCGATGGCGGGCTCGTCGATCTCGTCGCCGAGACGCCCTACTGGCGGCGCCATTTCTTCGTCGAGGTCGGACGCGATGGAGCGCGCGCGCGATTCGTCGGAATGCGACCGTTCGGCACGCGGCACGAGGCGCGCGCGCTCGCGAACCTGATGCGGGAGCGCGGATGGCACTCCGCCGTCATCGTCACGTCGGCGGTCCACGTGAGGCGCGCTTCGCTGGCGCTCGCGCGGGCGACGCGCGGCCTCGACGCGACGTTTTCCTTCGAGCCGGTGCCGCCGGCCCGCGATCCCTATAGCGCGGATCGGTGGTGGCGGTCGAGGCGGGGCCTTCGCGTCGTCCTGTCCGAGGTCGTGAAACTCGCTATCTACGCGGCGTTTCTTTGGCGATAATCCGCCGTCCAAACCACGTCCATTCTCTCGCCCGTCTCGGTAAGGAGCGATTCATGATGGAACGATTCGCGCGTGCCCTGCCCTCCGGATTCTCCGGACTCTTCCTCCTCGTTGCCCTCGCGACTTCACCCGCGATCGCCGCGACACCCGACTCGGTCGCGACGAAGGCCGCGGGCGATTCGACCGCGAAGGCGGAGAAGCCGTGGAAAATCGAGGACGATCACGGGCCCGTGCACACGGTCTCCTTCACGACCGACGAGGCGACCTGGCTCGACCTCGATATCTCTCCGGACGGGAAGCGGATCGTCTTCTCGATCCTCGGCGATCTCTACCTCCTCCCGATCGGGGGCGGTGAGGCCGTGCGGATCACGAGCGGCCGGGCCTACGACCATCAGCCGCGCTTCAGCCCGGATGGCGCGTGGATCGCGTTCACGACCGACCGGAGCGGGCTCGACAACATCTGGGTTTGCGATCTGTCCGGCAAGAAGGCCCGCCCGGTGAGCGCCGAGAAGAAGTCGAACGTGAGCCAGCCCGCGTGGGTGCCCGACGGCGACTACCTGATCGCGCGCAAGCGCGTCACGGACACCTCCTCGATCGGGACCGTGGAACTCTGGATGTGGCACCGGAAGGGAGGAGAGGGCGTTCAGATCACGAAGGGCACCGAACAGCCCGATGCGGCGGACGCGGAGCCGGCCCGCGACGGCGCGTTCGTCTACTACTCGGCCCGGGACGCGAGGTACGTGTACGACAAGGACGTCTACGACGGCATTTGGCAGATCAAGCGCTTCGACAGAAGAACCGGCCAGGCCGTTCCCGTCACCGGCGAATTCGGCGGTGCGTGCGCGCCGCGACTCTCGCCCGACGGCAAGACCCTCGCCTTCGCGCGCCGCGTGCGCAACAAGACACGGATCGACCTCATGGATCTCGCCACCGGACGTCTGCGGACGCTGGCCGAGGACGTGCAGCGGGACGACCAGCAGGGTTTCTGCGTGGACGGAACGTTTCCCGGCTACGCCTGGATGCCCGACGGGAGCGCGATCGTCGCAACCGCCGAAGGAAAGATCTGGCGCTGGGACGTCGCCACCGGAGAGCGCCGCGCCATACCGTTCACGGCGGCCGTCGAGCAACGCGTCGCCGAGGCGCTACGGTCCTCGCACCGGCTCGGCGGTCCGACGCTCCGCGCGCGGGTGATTCGCTGGCCCGTCGAGTCGCCCGATGGGAAGCGTCTCGTCTTTTCGGCCGCCGGGCATCTCTACACGATGGCCCTGCCCAAGGGGACGCCGAAGCGGCTCACTTCCCTTGCGGACGTCGAGTACTCGCCGGCGTTCTCAAGGGACGGATCGCGCATCGCGTTCGTCACCTGGAACGACCGCGACGGCGGACACGTGTGGTCGGTTTCGGCGTCGGGAGGATCCCCGAAGCGGCTGACCCAGAGTCCCGGTCAGTACGCGAACCCCAGCTTCTCGGCCGACGGCAAGCGCCTCGTGTTCCTGCGAGGAAGCGGTGCGGCGCTTCGCGACCACGATATGGCCGACGAGCTTTGGTTCGAGGTCCACTGGATGCCGGCGGAGGGCGGAGCCAGTCGGTACGTGATCGGGACGGCGAGCCGGGGGCAACTTCGCCCGATGCCGCGCCCGACCTTCTCGGGCAACGGCGAGCGAATTTTCTACATCGAGGACGAGGCGGCGGAAAAGCCGTTCACGCCGGGCAAGACCGCCCTCGCCTCCATCAAACTGGACGGTACGGACCGGCGCGTCCTGCTCAAGTGGGACCTGGCGGACGACGCGATGGTGTCGCCGGATGGTCGATGGGCCGCGTTCACCGAGGGACACAACGCATGGGTGACGGCGATCCCGACCATGGGGGCGAAACCGATCGACGTCTCGCTCTCCGGGTCCGCTCTTCCCCTCGCCCAATTGAGCGACGCGGGCGGGGACTGGGTCAATTGGGCGGATCGCGGGCGCGCGATCACGTGGGTGCACGGTCCGAAGTACTGGCGGATCTCGCTCGAAAAGGCGCTCCCCGATCCGAAGCCGGTGGGCGACGCCGCGGATTCCGCCGCCGCCGATTCCGCCAAGGTCGGAGCCAAGAAACCGGACGAAAAGAAGAAGCTGCCCGAGGCGGACTCGCTCGAGATCGTCCTGACCCTGCCCCGGCCGGCGGGTCACGGGACGGTGGCCTACACCGGCGCCCGGATCGTGACCATGCGCGGCGACGAGGTGATCGACCGCGGGGTCGTGGTCGTGGAGAACGACCGCGTGTCCGCCGTCGGGCCGGAGGGCACGATCACGATCCCGCGCGGCGCGCGCGTCGTGGACGTCCAGGGCAAGACGATCATCCCGGGGATGATCGACGCCCACGCGCACCTCCACTATTCCACCCTGGACATCCTTCCGCAGCGGCCGTGGAAGTACCTGGCGAACCTGGCCTATGGAGTCACCACCACGCACGACCCGTCCGCCGCGACGGAGGAGGTGTTCAGCCAGGGGGAGATGGTCGAGGCCGGGATTTCGGTCGGACCGCGGATCACGTCGACCGGGTTCGTTCTCTACGGCGCGAACATTCCCGGCAAGGCGACGATCGAGTCGCTCGAAGACGCGCGGAAGCACGTCCGCCGTCTGAAGGCGCTCGGGGCCTTTTCCGTGAAGTCGTACACGCAGCCGCGCCGGGAGCAACGCCAGTGGATCATTCAAGCCGCGCGCGAAGAGAGCATGCTCGTGGTTCCGGAAGGCGCCGGCTCGTTGGGACTCAACATGTCCATGATCCTCGACGGCCACACGACCATCGAGCACGCGCTGAACGTGACGCCGCTCCGGAAGGACGTCGTCACCTTCTTCGCCCAGAGCGGGACGGCATACACCCCGACGCTCCTCGTGGCCTACGGCGGCCTCTTCGGCGAGCATTGGTTCTACCAGCGATACGACGTGTGGAAGGACGAGCGCCTTCTCCGGTACACGCCGCAGAGCGTGGTGGACGCGCGCTCCCGGGTGCGCCCCATCATGGCCTCCGACGACGAGTGGCACCACATCGACGTTTCGGCGTCGGCCACCGCGATCGCGAACGCGGGCGGTCGCGTGCTGTTGGGCGCGCATGGGCAGCTCCAGGGACTCGGGCCGCACTGGGAGCTTTGGGCGCTCGCTCAGGGCGGCATGAAGCCGATCCAGGCGCTCCGCTGTGCGACGCGAAACCCCGCCGAGGCGCTCGGCCTGGACGCGGACATCGGCTCGATCGAAGCGGGAAAGCTCGCGGACTTCGTGGTGCTCGACAAGAATCCGCTCGAGCAGATCGAGAATTCGGATTCGGTCTCGTTGGTGGTGAAGGGTGGCGTCGCCTACCGGCCCGCGGAACTCGAGCGTCTCAAGCCCGCTCCCCCATCGCGATGACGGCGATCCCGCCGAGCCGGTCCGCGGCCAGAACGCGCGCGAAGCCCGCCTCCTCGAGCATCGCGAGGAGCGCCCGCTGTCCCGGGTAGGCGCGGAGGGACTCCACGATGTGCCAGTACGTGCCGGGGCGCCCGTGCAACAGAGCGCCCCATAGCGTGCCCGCCGCGAGGAGGTAGGCCAGGCAAAAGCGCCGGTACCACGCGTTCTCGGGAAGCCCGAAGTCCAGCGAGAGAAAGACGCCGCCCGGCCGGAGCGACTTTCGAATCGAGACGAGCGTCGCCTTGAGATCCATCGGGTAGCGAAGCCCGTAGCCCATGAGCACCGCGTCGAAGGCCCCTTCGGCCACGGGCAGCTGGTTCAAGTCCCCCACCACGAAGACCACGCCTTCGTCCCGAGCGCCGAGGCCCTTGGCGCGGGCCCGGCCGAGCATCGCCTGACTTCGGTCGAGCGCCACGATCGTCTCCTTACGCCCGGCGCGTCGGGCCGCGAGCGGCAGCTCGCCCGTTCCCGTCGCCAGGTCGAGAATTCGGCCGCCTGCTCTCGGCGTGGGAAGCAGACCGACCAGCTCATCCTTCCATCGGCGGTCGCTTCCGAACGATAAAAGCCGCGTGAGGAGATCGTAGCGGGGCGCGACGCGGCGAAACACGGCGTCGGCGTACGCCCGCCGCGCGGTCCCGTCGGTCGGCCAGGCGCGGAGCATCGCCGCGAACATCACGAGTCCAGCCAGCCCGCGCGCTCGAGAGCGACCCACGCGTCGCGCTCGCCGCGCTTGATGAGCGTGACGGCGTTTTTCGGCGAGTAGGCCAGCACGCCGCCCGGGAGCGTCTCGGCCGGCTCCACGACGCAGAGACGGCACGGCTTCTTGTCGGAGAGCCACGAATCGGGGAGGTCCATCATCTCGCGCTGCAGATCATGCCAGTTGGCCAGGTCGAGAAAACGCGCCCAGACGTCCATCAGCGTCTTCGGACGCGGCGCGTTGGGCGGCGCCCCGCTCGGCGACACGACGATGACCAGCGCCGCGTCGGCGCCCGCGAAGATCGAGGACTGGAGCGGGTGCGTGGAGAGCGCGATCGCGTCGACGAACTCACGGCCCTGCACGCGGGCCGGCTCGAATACCAACGGGATCGCCGACGACGCGATGGCCGCTTGCAGCACGTGCTCCACGCTCTGGAGCGGAATCACCTCGCCCAGCGCCGCCTCGATCCTTTCTCGGAACTTGCCCTCGTCGGCCGGCCAGTTGACGAAATGCGCGAGGCGGCCCGTGTCCAACGCCAAGGCGCTCAGAATGAGCTTCGTGTCCCCGTTCAGGAGGCGCTTGGAGTCCCCTGCTTTGACGAGAATGTCGAGAATCCGCCGGCGCGCCGCGCCCGTCCATAGCCCGCGTCCCTTGGACTCGGGGAGGAAATTGGCGAGCGCCCGCCGCAGGCGATCTCCGGACGGAACCGGCCGGTTCGCGAACCAGATGATCGCGAATCCGGCGAGGAGCGTCGCGCTGAACCGGTGCGGCCAGGGATACTTGAGGACCCAGGTGAGAATGTGGAGGAGCGCCCACGTGCCGAGCACGAACGCCGAAATGTGCCGGATTCGGTTGTCCGACCTCGCGGTTTGAATTCGCGCGAGCCACAACTCGGCATCGCGCGACGTGCGCACGATGAAGAGGCCGAAGGCGGCGACCAGAAGCCACGCGAGGAGGTCGAGAAGGGCGGACGGAATCCCCGTGCGGCCCACCGCGTCCCTCCAAAACAGAGCGGTCACGCCCAAGTCGCCGGTTCCGATCCACGTCACGAGCGCCTCGAACAGGCCGAGAACCAAGAGAAATAGACCCCCGCCTCTCCACGCCAGCGTCGTCCATCGCATTCCGATCGAGCCCGGCTCGAGCGAGCGCCAGACCTTCTCGAGCGGGCCGGTTCGAAATCCTTCCGCGACCCACGCCACGGCGTTCAGGGCTCCCGCGGAAGCTCCGGCAACGATGGTCGGCGTGAGCCCGATCTCCTCGAGCGCCTTGAGAACCCCTACTTCGTACGCGCCGAACGCGCCGCCGCCGGAGACGACGACGGCGATTCGCTTGAACGGGAGATCGGGTCGGAGGGATTGAGCCATGCGGGGATCATACGGGATTGCCCGCGTCGGCCGAAGCGACTACCATCGTTCTCTCATGTCCCTGCTCTTCGATCCCGACGACGCGGTGCACGCACTTCGCTCGAGCGACCGCGTGCTGGCGCGGTTGATCGAGCGCGTCGGCCCATGCCGCTTCACGACGTACAAGCGCGCCTCCCCGTTCGAGGCGCTGGCTCAATCGATCACGTACCAGCAGCTGAACGGCAAGGCGGCGGGCACGATCTTTGGGCGATTTCGCGCGATCTACCGCCCGAAGCGTTTCCCGACACCGAACCTCCTCCTCGAAACCCCCGACGCGACGTTACGTGCCGCCGGCCTCTCGCGGGCCAAGATCGCGGCCATGAAGGACCTCGCGGCCAAGACGGCGGACGGCACGGTGCCGACCCTGACGCTGCTTCGTGGCATGAGCGACGAGGAGATCCTCGAGCGCTTGACTTCGGTGCGCGGCATCGGCCCCTGGACGGTGGAGATGCTCCTCATGTTTCGGCTGGGCCGTCCCGACATCCTCCCGGTCACGGATTACGGAGTACGGAAGGGCTACTCGCTCGCCTACCGAAAGCGCGAGCTCCCATCTCCGGATGACCTGAGGAAGCGCGGCGAGCGCTGGCGCCCCTATCGCTCCGTGGCGGCGTGGTATCTCTGGCGGGCGTTGGAGCTCGAAAGCGGCCCCACGGGCGGGCGCGGATAGCTACGGCTCGGCCTGGGGCGTGTCCGCCGCGGGCTCCGCGAGCAGCGTCTCAACTTTCCTGAGGAACGCATCCCATTCGGCCGTCCCCACGTGCAGTTCGCCGACGTGGGTCGCGCGGATTCGGCCCGAGCGGTCGATCAGGTACAGGGTGGGCCAGTAGCGGTTCTTGAATGCCTTCCAAATCGCGTGCTCGTTGTCGAGCGCCACCGGAAACTCGATCGCGTGCTTCTTCACCGCCGCGCGGACCGCACCCGCGACCGCCTCGTGCGGAAACTCCGGCGTGTGGACGCCGATCACGAGGACCCCCTTCGGTTCTATATCGGCGTGAAGCCGCTTCATGGCCGGCACCGTCCGGCGGCAGTTGATGCAGCCGAAGGTCCAGAACTCGACGATCGTCACACGGCCCTTGCGCTCGATCGCGGACGGCTCGGCATTGATCCAGACGTCGCTTCGAACCTCGGGCGACACGGTCGGAGCGGCCGTGGACGCAATGGCGCCC
>DATEND010000104.1:0-5462 GCA_035275245.1 Candidatus Eiseniibacteriota bacterium | reverse complement strand
CGGACCCACAAACCGCTTAAGGAGAAGCGCCGATGAAGCCCGTATCCGGATCCAACAAGCAGACAATCGTCCTCGTGCACGGGGCGTTCGCGGACGGCTCGTGCTGGAGCAAAGTCATTCCCGTTCTCGAGGAAGGCGGCTACCACGTCATCGCGGTCCAAAATCCCCTCACGTCGTTCGCGGACGACGTGGCGACCACGCGCCGCGTGATCGATGCGCAGAGCGGCCCCGTGATCGTGGTCGGCCACTCCTACGGAGGCGCCGTGATCACCTCCGCCGCGGCCGACGCGCCGAACGTCAAGGCGCTCGTGTACGTGGCCGCGTTCGCCCCGGACGACGGCGAGTCGATCGGACCACTCTTGGAAAAGTATCCCTCGAAGCTGGGTGCGGCCGTCGTTCCGGACGCAGCCGGGTTCCTCTACATCGACCGAGCGAAGTTCAAGGAGGCGTTCGCTGCGGACGTGCCCGATCTCGAGCGCAGCGTCATGGCCGCGACGCAGAAGCCCATCAACGGCGTGATTTTCGGGCAGGTGTTCGGAACGCCGGCTTGGAGGAGCCTCCCGAGCTGGTTCCTCGTGGCGTGCCAGGATCAAGCCACCAATCCCGACTTGGAGCGCATGTTCGCGAAGCGGATGCGGGCAACGACCGTAGAGGTGGACACGAGCCACGTGCCGTTCATGTCACGGCCGGCGGACGTGGTCGCGATCATCGAGGAGGCCGCGGAGGCGACGCAGCCCGCTACAGTGGGGCAGCGTTAGGCGGTATCGCAGTAGGCCGGGCACGACGCGCCCTGGGACGTTCGGTCTCCGGGGCGCGGGTCTTTCGCGGCCTCATCCTCGAATCCACCCGCGAACCGCGTGCGGCTCGTAGGGTTCCTCCAACGCGTTCACCTCATCGGCGGTCAGTTCCAGTTCCAGCGCGCGCACCGCCGCCTCCAGATGCTCCATCTTCGTGGCGCCGACGATCGGCGAGGTCACGCCGGGGCGCGAGAGGAGCCACGCGAGCGCGGTCTCGGCTGGGGACACCCCGCGAGCGGTCGAGACGCGGCGATTGGCTTCCACGACGGCGGCGTCGCTCCGATGATCGTAGAGTTGTCCCGCCAGCTCGGCATCTCCGCTTTTCCGAGCCGTCAGGCCCTTCCCGGTGCGCGCCAGGAGACCGCGGGCGAGCGGGGACCACGGGATCACGCCCACGCCCTGGTCGAGGCAAAGCGGCAGCATTTCCCGCTCCTCCTCGCGATAGACGAGGTTGTAGTGGTTCTGCATCGACACGAATCGTGCGAGGCCCTTGGCATCGGAGTAAGCCAGGGATTTCAGGAGCTTCCAAGCCCACGTCGAGCTGCAGCCGATGTAGCGAACCTTGCCCTGGCGCACCAAGAGATCGAGCGCCTCGAGGGTCTCCTCGATCGGCGTCTCCGGGTCCAGCCGATGGAGCTGGTAGAGGTCGATCGTGTCGACCCCTAGGCGGCGCAGGCTCGCCTCGCACGCCTGCACCACGTGCTTGCGGCCGAGTCCGGACATGTTGGGTGCGGCGGCTCTCAGAGTCGGCGTCCACCAGACGGTCGCCTCCGAGGCGGGGTAGAACACCTTGGTCGCGATTACGATCTCGTCGAGCCGGCCGAACTCGCGCAGGGCACGCCCGGTGATCTCCTCGCTGACGCCCAGCGAATACATGTCCGATGTGTCGAAGAAGTTGATGCCGAGTTCGATGGCGCGCTTGTAGAACGGGCGAGCGCGCTCCTCGTCCAGCACCCACGGCCGCCACGTAGGCGAACCGTAGCTCATGCATCCGAGGCAAAGGCGCGAGACCGTGAGCCCGGTGCGGCCGAGGGTCGTGTATTGGATGGCGCGGCTCCGAAGGTTGGCGTTTGGGCGGACAACGGCGCGGACGCTGACTGGGCACCATTTTGACACGACGCGGACGCTGAGGGAAGATCGCGCGATGCTCGGGATCCTGCTCATGGCCGTCGCGATGCTCGCCGTCCCCATCGTGGACGGGCTCGCGAAACATCTCAGCGTTAGCTACTCGCCGCTCTTCATCAGCTGGGCGAGGTATGCGGTCGCCTGCCTGGTCGTCCTGCCATACGCGGCAGCGACTCGCGGCCCGCGCATCTTCCCGTCGGAGGAGCGGGGCTCTCACTTCCTACGCACAGCTTTTCTGGTCGCGGCGATGACGCTCTACTTCCTCTCGATCGCACGGGTTCCACTCGCCACCGCGGTGAGCGCCTACTTCGTCGGACCCATCGTGGCGGTCGTGCTCGCCGTGGTCCTGCTCAAGGAACGCCTGACAACGCGGAAGGTCCTGAGCCTTGCCCTGGGGGTCGTCGGCTCCGTCGTCATCGTTCAGCCCGGAGGGACGATTGATCCAACTATCTTATTGGCAATTGGTTCCGGCGTGTTCTTCGCGTGTTATCTAATCGCGACGCGTCGAGCCGCCCGTGCGAGCGACCCGATCAAGACGCTCGCGTTTCAGTGCGTCGCCGGGACGGTGCTCCTGACGCCGCAAGCCATCGCTTCGTGGTCCGCACCCGCGGCGAGCGACCTGCCCCTCTTCGCTGGGTTGGGCTTGCTCTCCGCCGTATGCCACATGCTGGCGATCGTCGCCTTTCGCCATGCGAGCGCGTCGACGCTTGCTCCGCTCGTCTACCTCGAGCTGATCGGCGCGGCAATCGTCGGGTTTGTCGCATTCGGTGAGGTGCCAAGCGTCGCGACCGTGGCGGGTGCGGGCTTCATTGTTGCGGGTGGGCTTTTGCTGCTTCGGCGACACGGAGCGTAGCGGGGCCCGCGCTCAGACGTCTGCGGCGGCGCGCGGTCACTCGGCTACGCGGAAGGCTCCCTACATTTGCGCGATGCGGGGCATGGGTCGTTGGAATTCAGCTCTCGTTGGCGACGCCGGTGGGACCACCGCCGGGCCGCCGCTCGCGACCCACATCGCGTCGTGAACGGAAACTTCCTCCAGCATCGCGAGCGCCTGGTCCCGAGTGCGAAAGAACGCGACCAGGCGCGACGCGTCGACCGGCGGGGCGCCGGGAAGCTCGACCGTCAGGGGATTGCGATGCCTCCCGTTCTGGAGGAACTCGTAGTGAAGGTGCGGGCCGGTGGAGAGGCCGGACGAGCCGACCCGGCCGATGATCTGCCCCTGGTCGACGCGGGCGCCCGGTCGAACGTCCGAAGCGATCGACCTCAGATGCGCATACCGCGTTCGAATTCCCCCCGGATGACGAAGCTCGACGAGCCGGCCATAGCCGCCAGCGAATCCGGCGCGCGCCACCGTTCCGGACGCGGTGGCCTCGACCGGAGCTCCGGCGGGAGCACCGTAGTCGATCCCCTCGTGGGCCCGGTACCGCTTGAGCACCGGATGGAACCGGCGCTTCGTGAAGCGGCTCGTGATCCGGTACGGGACGGGATAGCGTAGGAAGGCGCCTCGCATCGAGCGGCCCTCCTCGTCGAAGTAATCGAATCGTCCGTTGGGTCGCGCCTGTGGGATCGCGCGCAAGACGTCTCCGCGGTTCCGTAGCTCGATTGCGAGAAAGTGGCGGCTTCGGATGGAGCCGTCCGGCCGCACCTTCCGCTCCAGGACGACACGGAAGGCGTCGCCGCGCCTCAAGTCCCGCCCAAAGTCGACCCTCCACGCGAATATGTCCGCCAGGTCGTAGACGAGATCTTCCCAATGGCTCGCGCGGAATCGATCCGTGTCCCCGCTCAAACGCGCCGACCATAGGTTCGACTCGATGACGCCGGAGATCCGCACGGTGTCCATCACGAAGGGGACGGTCTCGATGTGCGTCGACCAGGCGGAATCGGTTCGAACGAATTGCAACATGGAATCCGGATTCAGCGCCACGCGGATGCGTTTCGGGACTCCGTTCTCCGCAGCCGAGAAGGTGAAGGTGAGGCCGGCGGTCAGAGAACGGGGGCTGCGATAGCGCCGAAATACATCCGAGAATTCCCGGACCTGTTCCGAATCGAACCCCCTGGATCCGAGGACGTGAGAAAGGGTCGTGCTCTTGGTCATGGTGTCTGACGGCAGCGGCGGTGCCCAGGTCACCGTATCGGGGGCTGCTGCAGGCGTCTGGTCGGAAGGGGGGGCCGGAGGGAAGGGAAGCGCCAAGGAGACTGCGAACATGGCGAGCGTCAGCACGGTCCCGACCGACGCTCCCTTTCCGGTTCGGTCCCAGAGATTGGTACGCTTGCGCTTCGCTGCGATGAGGTTCCCTCCCTGGCAACCCGGCGTTTGGCGAGTCAAACTCGGGCGCAGGAAGGCTTATCGGCCGATTTCCCCCGTTCATGATCACGAATCCCCGCGTGATTTACTCTCCGGGCCCCCGTCCCTTGGGGCGCGCAAATTGGACCTCGTGGAAACCGCCGACCAAACCCGGTATGCTTTTAGGGCCCTTACGTAGGGGGCCACCCAGGAACCCTCTCCTCGTCGATAATCGATGCCTCGACTCTTCGAAGTTCGTCCTTCCGTCGTCCTCTTGCTTGCGGCGATCGTCCCCTGTGGATGTTCGATCTTCGGTCCGGACAAGGGCCCGACCGCGGCCTTTCTAGCCGCGACGAGGTCCGGAACCGTCCCGCTGCAAGTCCAATTCACCGACCAATCACGTGCGGGCAGCTCGGACATCACGGAGTGGACCTGGCGGTTCGGTGACGGGGAGAAGAGCTCGGAGCGAAACCCGGTGCATGTCTACCAAGCGCCCGGGACGTACAGCGTGTCGCTCGTCGTTACGACGAAGGCCGGCACCGATACCGAAGCCAAGACGAACTACATTACGGTTTCACCCACCGTCGGTCCCAACGCGGAGTTCGTGGGCACCCCGAGAAGCGGCAGCAGGCCGTTGAGCGTGCAGTTCACCGACCAATCGAATGCGGGTAGCGGAACGATCACATCTTGGTCCTGGTCGTTCGGCGACGGGGGAACGAGCACGGAGAAGGATCCAGACCACGTCTACTCGAGCGACGGCGTGTACGACGTCTCTTTGACCGTGCAGACGTCGGTCGGGAGCAACACCGAAACGAAGACCGGCTACGTCGCCGTCTCGACCGCGCCGACCGCCCAGTTCACCGGGACTCCCCGGAACGGTCCCAAGCCGTTGACGGTTCAATTCACCGATCAGTCGACTCCCGGGAGTGCCGCGATCACAAGCTGGGCCTGGTCGTTCGGCGACGGCGAGACGAGCACCGCGCAGAGCCCGAGCCATACATACGCCGCCGCCGGGAGCTACTCGGTGTCGCTCACGGTTACGACGGCCGACGGGACCGACTCGGAGGAGAAGCCCGGATACATTCTTGCGTCCGATCCGGTGCTCCCGACCGCTGCGTTCTCCGGATCCCCGCGTTCGGGGATCCGACCGTTGGAGGTCGACTTCACCGATCAGTCAAATTCGGGAAGTTTCCCGATCACGTCGTGGTCCTGGTCCTTTGGCGATGGCGGGACGAGCACGTTGCAGAACCCGACCCACA
>DATEND010000103.1:0-10113 GCA_035275245.1 Candidatus Eiseniibacteriota bacterium | reverse complement strand
TCCGGCGGACGCCGGCTGCCTCGGCGCCGGCGCTCGCGGCGCCCGCCCGAGGGTGGCTCGAAGGCGTGGTCGAGGATCTCGCGGCGATCTACGAGAACCCGCGGCTCCTTCGCCTTTGCGCGCTCGCCTTCTTCTTCGTGGCGGGGAACTACCTCATGTGGGGATTCTTCACCGTGTTCCTCGTCGAGCACCTGGGGGCTCCCATGCGGTCGGTGCGCTACGCGCTGGTCGCGTCGAGCGTCCTTGGAATCGCTTCCTTCGTTTGGGTGGGGCCGCTGATCCGCCGATTCGGCGGGCGAGCCGTGCTCGCGGTCGGGGTCACGCTCTACGCGGTGATGTACGTCGGACTGGCGACGGTTCGAGACATCCGGATCGTCGCGCTCCTCTATGCGCTCCCGCTCTACTCGCTCGTGAACGTGAGCGCGAACACGCTCGCGGCGGAATACTCGAGCGCGGCGCAGCGCGGCGGCGGCCTGGGCGTCCTGAACGGCACGTACGCCCTGGCGTCGATCGCGGGACCGCTCGCCGGGGGCTTGTTGGCGGATCGGGCCGGGCTCGCCGCGGTACCCTGGGCGTCGTTCGGCTTTCTGGTCCTCGCGCTTCCGCTCGGCTGGGTTCTCGCCGCACATCGCGGAAGAAATGCGAGTTGATGCGGTGTACGGCGAGGTGGTACCATCGTTCCTTGGGCGCGCGCACCGAACCTCGGGACCCTTGAGCGCCTAACCTGCGACAAGGTAAGGACCTACAGATTGATGCGTCTCCGTAGCACCTCACGACTTGCTCTCGGCGTCACCCTCTCGATCGCGCTCCTGGCCGTTCCACGCCTTGGCGCGACCAAGCCCGCGACCGGAACAGCAAAGGCGAAACCTCAGGCGGCGGCCCCCAAGGCGGAAGCCGGAGAGAAGCTCGCGTGGCTCGCCTTCGACGCCGCAACGGAGCTGGCCGCCAAGGAGGGAAAGCACCTCATCGTGGACATCTATACGACGTGGTGCGGCTGGTGCAAGGTGATGGACCGTCAAACCTACGGCGATCCGCAAGTGTCCGCCTACCTCACCCAGAACTTCATCCTCGCGAAGGTGAACGGCGAGTCCTCGTCCAAGCTCCACTGGAAGGGGAAGGAGCTGACCGAGCGGCAGTTCGCGAAGGAAGTCGGCGTGAGCGGCTACCCGGCCACCTACTTCATGAAGCCCGATGCCGAGCTCCTGGGCGGCGTCGCGGGCTACATCAAGTCGCCCGACTTCATGACCTACGCGCGGTACGTGCACACCAAGTGGTACGAGCGGGGGAACGTCCAGGAGTACGTCGACTCCCTCCGCACCGCCGCTCAGTAACTCCGCTTCACCCTCCGAGACCGGCCGGCTTCAGCGCTTCTTCCAGACCCGCTCCGCGCAACCCTCGCCCTTCTCTCTCGTCCTTGGTAATGTAGCCCCATGAAGGACCAAACGCGCTCGCCGACCCAACCGCAAGTGGAGACTGTTCCGCGCTTTGTGGTTCCGGCCCTCGATTCCATCCTCGGGGTTCCGTTCAAGGTCCTCGACGACGGCTTCGTGCGCGTCATGGATTACATGGGCTCGGACGAATCGATCGTGCAGGCGGCCCGCGTCTCCTACGGCGTGGGGACGAAGCGCGTGCAGGACGACCGGGGACTCATCCGCTATCTCATGCGGCACGCCCACTCCACGCCGTTCGAGATGTGCGAGGTAAAGCTGCACGTGCGAGTCCCGATGGACTGCTGGCGGCAATGGATTCGCCACAGGACCGCGAACGTGAACGAGTACTCCACGCGCTACTCGGTCGCGATCGACGCCGCGGAGCAGACCGCGCCCGGCGGCTGGCGACTCCAGGCGACCTCGAATCGGCAGGGGAGTAGCGGCACGCTGCCGGCGCCCGAAGGCGAGCGGCTCACCGCGCGCGAGCAGGAGCTTCAGCGGCTGGCGCGATCGGTCTACGAGGAGCGAATCGCCGCGGGCATCGCCCGGGAACAGGCGCGGAAGGACCTGCCGCTTTCGACCTACACGGAGGCGTATTGGAAGATCGACCTGCACAACCTCTTCCACTTCCTCGCGCTTCGCATGGACTCGCACGCCCAGCACGAGATACGCCAGTACGCGGACACGATCGGGCGTAAGATCGTCTCGCAGTGGTGCCCGCTCGCGTGGGAGGCGTTCGTCGACTACAACCTGAACTCCCTGATCCTCTCCGCGAAGGAAGTGGAGGTGCTCCGGGCGCTCCTGGTCTCGCCCGAGGCCGCGCGCGCCGCCGCGATCAAGGTCGGCCTCCTTCCACCCGACGGCACCCCGCCGGCACGGAGCCGCGAGTTGGACGACCTCGACGCCAAACTCGCGAAGCTGGGCGTGAACACCCCATGGAGGAAACAGGCCTAGTCACGATCTCGCAGGTCGTTCGTACTGCGGACGCCGCCGTGGTCCCCCCCGCCGACGGCGAAAACGTTGGATGCGACCATTCGGCTCCTGTACCGTTACGGGGTAGCGCCGCCTCGGGGGGACCGCTTGACCGGCTTTGCCACGCATCGACTCCCATTTCTCGCGCTCTCCCTCGCCCTTTGTACGGCCGCGTTCGGCACGACCGCCGGGTTCGCCGCCCCTGCTCCGGCTCCCGCGCCGGGACCGCCCAGCGTCGCCCGAGCGTTCACGCCACGCCCGTCCAACTCGCCCGCCTTCGTTCCCGGTGAAGTCTTGCTTCGGTTTCGCCCGACCGCCACGCCCGGACAGATCAAGGCCGTGCTCCGGGACTTGGGCTCGACGCGCGGGAAGAAATTCCGCCGCACCGGCATCGAGCACCACAAGATCTCGGGATCTGTGGAGCGCGCTGTTGGTCGGTTCAAGAATCACCCGGCCGTCGAGTTCATCGAGCCCGACTACGTAGTCCACGCGGACGCGGTTCCCAACGACCCGCTCTTCCCGCTCCAGTGGTCGCTCCGGAACACCGGGCAACAGGGGGGCATTCCCGGCGCGGACATCGACGCGGTCGGCGCGTGGGATCAGGCCACCGGCTCCTCTCAGGTGATCGTGGCGATCCTCGACTCGGGCATGGACTGGCACCATCCCGATCTTGCCGGGAACCTCTACACGAACCCGGGGGAAATCCCGGGGAACCTGTTCGACGACGACGGGAACGGGTACGTCGACGATGTCCACGGGTTCGACTTCTACGACTTCGACGGCGATCCGTCCGACGAGAACGGCCACGGAACGCACGTCTCGGGCATCATCGGCGCCGTCGGAAACAACGGCATCGGGATCGCGGGCGTCGCGTGGCGCGTTCAGCTGATGCCGGTCAAGTTCTTGGGACGCGACGGTACCGGCGCGACCAGCTCCGCGATCGCCGCCATCGAGTACGCGATCGACATGGGGGCCCTGATTCTCAACAACTCCTGGGGCGGCGGTCCTCCGTCCGAGGCGCTTCGGTTGGCGATCGTGGCCTCGAGCAACGCGGGCACCCTGTTCGTCGCGGCGGCGGGGAATGCGGGCCTGAACAACGACATCTACGACCACTATCCTTCGTCGTTCGACGTTCCCAACATCATATCGGTCGCGAGCTCCAGCCGCACGGACACGCGGTCCGAGTTCTCGAACTTCGGCGCCACCTCGGTGGACCTGGCGGCGCCGGGCACACAGATTCTGAGCACGATACCCGGAGGGGAGACGGGCGTTCTCTCGGGTTCCTCGATGGCGGCGCCGCATGTCTCCGGCGCGCTCGCGCTCTTGAAGTCGCGGTATCCGGGGATGGCGCCTGCGGCCATGAAGACGGTCGTGCTCGCGTCGACCGACCGGATTCCCGCGCTCGACGGGCTCGTCGCGACGGGCGGGCGCCTCAACGTGCTCCGCATGATGGACGGTCCCGACGAAGTCGCTCCCGGCCCGATCGTGTCTTTGGCGGTGGCGTCCGTGTCGTCCGATCGGCTCGTGATGACGTGGACCGCGACCGGCGACGACGGTGCCGTGGGGACCGCGACGAAGTACGATCTCCGATTCGGCACGACGCCGATCGACGATACGAACTTCGACACGGCGACGCAGCTGACCAACGAGCCGGTGCCGAAGGCAGCCGGTGCCGTGGAGCAGGCGACGATTCGAGGGCTTGCCCCGCTGACCACCTACTTCGTCGCGATCAAGGCGCAGGACGAGTACGGGAACTCGACGCCGATATCGAACGTCGTCGAAATCCAGACGACGGCGCCGCCCACGGCCGTCGCGTCGCCGCTCAGCTTCGAAGCCACGCTCCTGACCGGCGTATCCGAGACCCAGACGCTCTCCATCTCCAACACCGGCGCGGGCTCTCTCGACTTCACCGTGCAGATCGCGGGACCGGTGGCAGGCGGGCCGCCGCCCTCCTGGCTCGGTCTGTCGCCGCGATCGGGCAGCGTCTTGGCGGGAGCGACCAGCGAGCTGACGGTGACGCTGAACGCGACGGGCCTCGACGGCGGCGACTACGACGCGCGATTCCTGATCGGCACGAACGATCCGGACCACCGGACGATCGAGGTCCCGGCCCGTCTCCACGGTATCGCCGCCCCCGATATCGAGGTCTTCCCGCCCGCGGTCACGTTCGGTCCCATCCCGGTCGGCACCACGTCGACGCAAACCGTGGCGATCACGAACACTGGATTCGCGGATCTCCACGTGACCGACGTCTCGAGCAACGATGCGCGCATCACGGTCGACCCAGCCGGCTTCGACCTCGGCCCGGGCGGATACTGGGAGATCTACGTCGGCCTGACCCCGTTGGCGCCGGGCACCGTGACCGGAACGATCACGCTGCATAGCGACGATCCGGACGAGGCGGAGCTTCTCCTCACCGTCGGGGCGAGCGGCATTCTCCCCGGCGTCCTCTCGGTGACGCCGCCCAGCATCGACGCCGCAATCAAGACGGGTGCGGTCGTGACGCAAGCGATCTCGCTCACGAACAGCGGTGGTAGCTCGCTCTCCTGGAGCGTCCGGGCGAAGGCAGCCGGGGCGATCGCGGCGGAGGCCGCCGATCTCTCGGACGTCCGGATTCTCTTCGATACGGAGCACGGCGGGCCGGGGCCCGGAGCGTGGGCCTCGTTCATCGGCACGCTCACCGGACGGGGCGCCGTGCTGACCGTGAACAGCGATCCGATCGTCCCGTCCACGCTCGACGGCGCTGACGTCCTCTGGGTCGCGGACGGAACGGCGGAATGGTCCGCGGCGGAGCTGAGCGCGGTCGCCGAATGGCTGAACCGGGGCGGCAGCCTCCTCTTGGAAGGCGAAGACCCGAGCGCGCTCGCGTTCTACAACTCGCTTCTCGTCGCGGCGGGCGCTCCCATTCTCTATCAGACGGCCGCCGGAGCGACGGGCAACACGACCCTACTTCGGCCGCACGAGATCACGCGCGACGTCACCGCGGCGCACATCCCGGGCGGCGCGGCGCGGCTTCGCGCCGACGGCCCCGAAGCGACGGTCGTGATCGAGGACGCCGCGGGGGAGCCGGCTATGGTGAGCGCCTTCGTCGGCCGAGGACGGCTCTTGGCGGTGGCGGGCAGGCTCTTTGCGGACTTTGCGTCGATCTACGCCGACAATCGGCAGATCGCGTCGCAGTCCTTCGAATGGCTGGGCGGCGCCGGATGGATCTCGGTGACCCCGGCGTTCGGCACCACCGCCGCGGGCAAGACGTCCCTTCTCACCGCGCGAATCGACGGGTCGAGGATGGTCGGCGGCACGTATCGCTCGTCGTTGATCTTGATCGCGAACGATCCCGTCCATCCGCAGACGTCGATCCCGGTGGAGCTCGCGCTCACGGCGGCGCCCGACATCGCGACGAGCCCCGCCGCGATCCACTTCGGCCCCGTTTTCGTCGGTGCGACCCACACGGAGACGCTGCGGCTCCAGAACGTGGGCACGGTGCCGCTCACGATCAGCGCGATCGAGCCGACGGCGCCGGAAGTGTCGCTACCCGCGGGGCCCGTCACGCTAGCGCCGGGGGAACGGCACGACGCCGTGCTCACGTACGCGCCGACGGGCCTGGCGCCACTCCAAGGCTCGATCGTCGTCCGAAGCGACGATCCCGACGCGCCGGCCCTATCCGTGGCGTTCGACGGCGAGGGCCTCGCGGCGCCGGACATCTCGCTCACGCCCGCCGCGATCTCGGCGTCGCTCCGAACGGGGGCCCAGGAAACCAGGCCGCTGATCGTGTCCAACGTCACCGGGAGCAATCTCGAGTACCACGTTCGTTTCGTCGAGCGGAGCGCCGCCGCGCAGGCCCCGTCGAGCGAGGCGTTGCCCGCCGTACCCCGGCGCACGTGGAGCGAGCACCGGGCGTTCGCGGTCGCCACGCACGCCTCGGGTGCGGCGTTGGACACGGCGGCGTCGGACGCGGGCTCTGGCGGAGGCGGCTCGGCCCCCGATCCAACGGGCCCGGCCGCGGCGGCCACGCTGCCGCTCGTGATCCTGGATCCCACCGACGATGGGGGCGTGATGGAAGTGGCCGCGCTCTACGCGTCGGGCCGGGACGGAATGCTCGTCGGCGAGGTCACGACGGCCGTCGACTTCTCGCAGTTCAACGTCGGCGGGTTCCTGTCCCTCGACTTGGATCAGAACGCCGCGACCGGCCGCCCGCCTTCGTTCGGGGGCCCGCGTCAGGAACTCGGCGCCGAGTACGAGGTCGGCTTCTTCTCGGTCGACTTCGGCTACGTCGACTTGTTCGACGCACGGAATGGCGCCTATCTCCAGAGCTTCCCCGTGACGGTGGGGCCGCGATCCATCAAATTCTCGATTCCGCTCCTCGCACTCGGAGGCGACGACGGCCGCATGAACGTGACGGGCGTGCTCGGAAACCCCTACGCCGCCACCGACTGGTTCCCCGACCGCAAGCAGTCCACCATCGGCGGACTGTGGCTTGCCCCGTCGACGCCCTCGGGCACGGTCGCGGCGGGAAGCGCCGCGGAGGTCCCGCTGATCCTGGACGCGCGCGGGCTTCAGGACGGGAGTTACGCGGGGGACGTCCTCGTGGAGTCGAACGACCCGGACGAACCGCTCCTCGAGATTCCGGCGCTCCTCTCCGTGGGCGGCGCGCCGGTGCTCGTCGTGGACACGCACCCGGTCCTCTTCGGAGCACCGTTCCTCGGCGCCTCCTCGTCGGCGTCGCTCGAGGTGGGGAACGCGGGGACGACCCTCCTCACCGTTTCGAGCGCCACGTCCGACAATCCAGAATTCCAACCCGACGTCGCGAGCTTCACGCTGGAGCCTGGCGCCACCCGGACCATTCACGTCGTATTCACGCCGGCAGGTCCCGGGTTCCGGCAAGGAACCCTGCGGCTGGCGCACGATGGGGGCGGCGTCGCTTCGGAGGCTGCGATTCCGATGACGGGAAGCGCCGTGCCGCCGCCCGCACTCGCCTTCCATCCCGACGCGCTCGAATTCTCGGCCGAGGCCGCGCCCGCGATCGCGAAGCAGACGCTGACCATCGAGAACCCAGGCGAGTCCGAGCTGCGCGTCTCGTTCGGGCCCGAGCCGGGCGGACCGTCCGCGCTCGGACGCGGAGGTCCGGACATCTTCGGGTACCGATGGCTGGATAGCGACCAGGCGGGAGGGCCGATCTTCAATTGGATCGACATTCGCTCGGTGGGGACGGCGATCCCGATCCGAAATCTGGATGAGAATTCAGGCCCGCTCCCGATCGGGTTCACGTTCCCGTTCTACGGACGGGCTTTCACGACGTTCAACGTCTGCACGCACGGTTACATCTCGTTCTCGAGCGAGGCCATCCAATTCACGAACCGGCCTCTGCCCGACGAGGCCGCCCCTCCCAACCTGCTCGCGGTCTTCTGGGACGACTTGAACTTCGCGCAATCCGAGCACGCGTACTACTACTCCGACGGAGAGCGCCTCGTGGTCCAGTTCGAACGCGTGCTCCATCGCATCGCGGGCGGTCCGTACACGTTCGAAGCGATCATCGATAAGAGCGGCGCGATCGTGTATCAGTATTTGCAGCTCGGCCCGCCGGTCAACAGCGCGACGATCGGCATCCAGGACTTCCGGGGCCTGGACGGGCTGGGTGTCGTCTTCAACGACGCCTACGTGAAAGACCGGCACGCCATCCGGTTCATGCCGTCGCCGACGTGGCTCGTCCCCGACACGCTGGATGCCGCGATCGCTCCCGGCGCGTCGCTCGACGTCGTCGTCTCGGCCAATTCGAAGGACCTCGCCCCCGGGAAGTACCACGCCGCGCTCCGGCTCGCGAGCAACGATCCCGAGCGCGAGGCCGTGACGCTCCCGGTGGTGTTCCGGGTCGGGCCGCTGCCCGCCCTGACGGTGGCGCCGGCGGCCCTCGAATTCGGGACCGTGGAGACCGGGACGACCGCGACCCGGCTCGTGCGCCTCCGAAACGCCGGCGCGGCGGCGCTCCAGGTGGACTCGCTGCGCGTGGATCGGCCCGAGTACACGATTCCGGCTCCGCCCGGCGCCTTCTTGCTCGCGGCGGGCGAGAGCGTGGAGGTGGCCGTCGTCTTCGCGCCACACGACCCCGGATCGCACGACGCCACGCTCCGAGTCTTCAGCGGCGACCCCGACGGCACGCGCCTCGTCGCGCTCCACGCGAGCGCGAACCCTCCGCCGCCCGCGATCGTCGATGCGGTCGCCGAGTTGAGCCCCGGGACGATTCATCGCGGCGGCCAAGGGCAGTCCTCCTTGCGCGCCCGAATCTTCCTTCCGGCGCAGTTGAACGCGGCGCAGATGGTGCCGGGCTCGTTGCGGCTCCAGGGCGTCGTGTCGCCGATCGAGCCCATCAAGCTTGGGGACTGGAACCGAGACGGCAGGATCGATCTGGAAGCTCGATTCGACCGCAGGGCGGTGGAGCGCGCGCTACCGGACGGCGAGCGCGTCGCGGTGGTCATCACGGGCGACATAACGGGGGCGCCGTCCTTCGCGGCTCGAGGAACCCTGCGCATCCGGAGCCGGAACCTGGCGGCCTTCGGTCTCGAGGTGGATGACGCGGCGGCGCCGCTCGAGCCCGCGCTTCACGCGAACGCGCCGAATCCGTTCAATCCTCAGACCGCGATCGAATTCGACGTGGCTTCGGACGCGCGCGTCACATTGCGGGTCTTCACGGCGGCAGGCCGGCTCGCGCGCACGCTCGTGTCGATCGACGGGCTGCCCACCGGGCGGTATCGCACCCGCTGGGACGGCCGCGACGACGCCGGACGCGAGGTTGGCTCGGGCGTTTACTTCGCGCGGCTCACCGTTACGGGCTCGACGCCCTTCACCGCGACGCGGCGGATGCTGTTGGTGCGGTAGAGGATCCACGCCGCGCCACGGTATTCGTCCCAAATGGATACCGCCCGGACTATTTGCCTCCCCGCTGGGGGATCAGCGGGCACTCGAACCGGCGGACGACGCCGCCGATCGAGATCTGCCCGGCGGCGGCCGCGGCGTCGACTTGGTCCGAGTTCGTGAATTGCGTGGGGGAGATCGAAATCCACGTCACAATCCTGACCTCCCAACGTCCACCGTTGTAATCGGGGTCGCCCGGGGAAGCGTCCGCGACGCTCGTGAGCCCCCCGCCCAGGACGTAGATCGTGTCGAACTCCCCTCTGTTCGGAAGATCGCGCGGGGCGTTTACGCCCGTGAACAGTTCGTCATTCGCATAGATTTGATTCGTGGGCGGACCCTGCTGTGCTGCCGCCGAGCCGGGGAAGCCGACGGCAAGAAGCGCGAGTAGCAAGAGAGCGACGGGAAGACCGCGCGAGCTGCGATGCATGTTGTAGCCTCCGGTGGCGAGGGTGAATGTGGGCCAGGCAACTGCAGACAAAAACTTCCGACAGTCGCCGTTTCGAGAATGGCCATAGGGCCTTGCTTGACTAACAATTTCGCCCGCCAAATAATTCCCGAGTGAGCCACAATCTTTCGATTCTCTCCGAATGACCCCCAACGACTCCCAGAAGCGAGCCGACTTCGAACGGTTGGTCGTACCCCTCATGGGGCACCTTTACCGGACGGCTCTCCGCCTCACGCGGCAACCCGACGATGCCTCCGACGTCGTTCAGGAGTCCTGTCTGCGCGCGTATCGCACGTTCGAGAGCTTCAGACCCGGAACGGACGCGCGGGCGTGGATGTTTACCATCTTGTATTCCGTCTT
>DATEND010000102.1:0-4398 GCA_035275245.1 Candidatus Eiseniibacteriota bacterium | reverse complement strand
TCCCTTCAGCACGATCGGCAGGCTCGTCTTCTCGCGGAGCCAGGAAACCGCGTCCCACGTGAGCGAGGGATCGAGCTGGCTATTGGCGTAGTCGAACATGCTGCCGTTTCGATCCCAGCGGGCGTACTCGGGCCCGGCCGGGGCGAAATTGGCGATCGTCACGTCGGGCGGCAGCGCGAATCGATTCCGAAAGTCGCGCTCCCGGCGCCCGAGCCGCGGCGTGTCGACGGTGAGCACCAGGGCCCGGTAGCCGGCCGCTTCCGCTCGTTTCACCACCTCGAGCGAGACGGCCCGATCGCGGTAGACGTAGAGCTGGAACCAGAGCGGTCCCGAGGCCGCATCGGCCACGTCCTCGAGCGTGCGCGTGGCGAGCGAGCTGACGACCATGAGGGCGCCCACGCCACCTGCCGCGCGAGCGGTCGCCGTCTCCCCCTCGGGAGTCGCGAGGCGGTGGTAGGCCGTCGGCGCCGCGTGGATCGGAAACTGGACCGGAGATCCGAGCGCCGCGGCCGAGAGATCCACGCGACCGACGTCGACGAGGACGCGCGGCAAGAGCACCCACCTGCCGAAGCCCTCGCGATTGCGCGCGAGCGTCGCCTCTTCCTCGGCGCCGCCCGCGTAGTAGTCGTAGACGCCGCGCTTGAGCCGGCGCCGGGCGATCCCCTCGACGTCGGCCACGTTCACGCAGGCTTCAAGGCCGCTTACGGAGGCGCCGCGCGGCTTCTTCGCGGCGGCGCTCCGCGCGGGCCGTTTCGCCATCAGTCGAGCCGGGTCAGCTCGACGCGTCGATTCCGGCTCCGACCTTCGACCGTCTCGTTCGACGCGACCGGCCGGCTCTCGCCGTAGCCCTTCGCCTTGAGGCGCTTGCCCGCAATCCCCTTGTCCATCAGGTACCGGCGGACCGACTCGGCGCGCCGCTGCGACAGGTTCATGTTGTAGTCGCGTTCCGCGATGGCATCGGTGTGTCCGCCCACTTCTACGCGCACCTCCGACCATTCCTTGAGCGATGCGGCGACGCGGTCCAGGATTTCCTTCGAATCGGGCGTCAGGTCGTCGCTATCGGTGACGAAATTCACACCCTCGAGGACCAGGGACTTCTTCCCTTCCTCGAAGAGCGCCTTCCGCGTCTCGGGGCAGCCCGACGAGTTCACCCGCGTTCCCCTCGGCGTGCCCGGACAACGGTCGATTCGGTTCGGCACGCCGTCGCCGTCGTCGTCCGGTCCGCCCTCGCGCGCGCGAAGGCCGAATCCCAGACCGACGAGGACCTGGGTGTTCGCGATATCGGCTCCGCCGACCCCATCGTCGCCCATCCAAACTTCCTCGCGGAGCTCCACGCGCCAGCGAACCCCGCGATCGGCCGTGCTCCGAAGTCCGATCCCCGCCGAGAGGAGCGGGCGGCCGAAATCCTCTGCGCCCGCCGGATTGTTCAAGTCGGCATAGCCGAGCGCTCCCGCGAGATACCACCCCAGGTCCGAGTCCCGAAATTCGAAATTGCGCTCGAGCCCGGCGCGCATCTCGAGCACCGTCGAGTTGTCGCTCAGGAGGTCGCTTTCGAACGAAGAGTAGAGCCCCTCGAAGAAGTACGAGATCGGGCGGTGCATGTTCGCCCCGAGGCGTAGTCCGACGAGCGCGGGGTAGGCGGGATCCTGTCCCGGACCGACCGCGTCGCGGTCGAGCCGCATGACGCCGAGCATGAGGGCGAACTCGCCGGGCGTCTTCTCTTGCGCGGCCGCGCCGTTCGGAACGGCGAACGCCAGGAGCGCGACGAGAAGAAGGGCGAGCAGCGGGAGACGAAGCTTGGGCGAAGTCATGTTCTACCTCCGGCGGAATTGGTCGACCGTTGGCTGAAAAACGCGATCGGACTAGCCTAGCAAAAGGTGCGTTCCGAAGGGGTGAATTTGGGCAATTCGATGCGGGAGAGCGAACTAGGGATACTCGAGCACGACGTGAAACCGCATCCATTGGATCAACGCGCGTTGGCCCCGCCCGAGGTTTCCCAGTTTCAAGTCTTCGATCGTCAGGAGACCCTCCCCATCCCGTTGGACCGCCTCGACCTCCTCGATCGTGGGGCCTCGGGCGCTGCCCGGCCCTTGAATGGAGCGGCCCACTTTTTCCGAGAAGATGAACGGCCGGTCTCGCTGGGGCGCGCTGACGCTCCCGTCGTTGGGGCCGGTGTTATCGGCGTTCCGAAAGTGCCAGCCCCAGAGCTGCCGCGGATTGGGCCCATGGAGGGGCGGCGTGAGCCGGGCCAGATTCTCGCCGGGGCGATCGACGCTGCGCACGGCGATCTCCCAGCCTTCCGGGTCGGGATCGAGCTCGAAGTAGATCTTCTCGTTCACGTCGAACGTGTACCGCTCGCCCTCCGTGACCTCCGCGTCGAACCGAATGCCGCGCCGCACGACGGCCAGCGTGTCGTTCACGCGCTCCTCCCGAAACCGATCGAACGCCTTTCGTGCCTCGTTCCAAAGCTGGCGTTCGCGCCGGACCAAAGCGAGGGCGCCGGACTTCCACGTGTAGGTGCCCTCCGTGTAGACCTCGCCCGCCATCCCGCCCGTAGAGCGGGTCGAGATCGTTCGCGTCTTCGGATCCGGTTTCGGATTCGCGAGGTCGAACAAGGAACGCTCGAACGAAAACGTTCCCGACTTGCGATCGAAGAGCCAGACGAGGTATGCGCGGTTCCCGGTCGCGCCCGAAGCCGCGAGGAGCCTCAAGTCCTGGTACCCATCGAAATTGAAGTCCGTCGTGCCGAAGTCGTCCCGTCCACCGGGGGACGGCTCGGGCTCCTGATACCCCGTGAGCGACTGGAGTGGATCCTCGTCGTCGCCGCGCGTGATCAGGATGCGGCTGACGACGCCCGACTCGACGTCGTGGATCAGGGTGACGTGATACGCGGGCAGCGAGGCATGGATCGAGACGGTGACGGTGGTGTCGGCCAGAACCACGAGTGGAAGCGCGGTCGCGACTGGCGCGGAAAAGGCAGAGCCGAGGAGTCCCGCCGCGCAGAGTACCCTCGTCGCGCTCGTCATGGCTCGGAGCCTACCACCGCGCTTGCCCATCGGGAATGGGCCGCGTACGATCGTGGGACCATGAGCGCCGCGATCGAAGTCACCGACGAGAACGCGCTGGCCGAAATCGTGCGGGGGGCACGCACGGTCGCGGTGGTGGGAATGGCGGACGAGTCGAAGGCCGGCCGGCCCGCGTTCACGATACCTAGGATATTGAAAGAGCGCGGCCTCCGCGTGATTCCGGTGAATCCGACGATCGAATCCTCCCTCGGCGAGAAGGCCTATCCCGATCTCGCGTCCGTTCCGACGCCGTTCGACCTCGTCGACATATTTCAGCGCTCGGAGAAGGTGGGCTCGGTCGCCGACGCGATCCTGGCGCTCCCGAAAGAGCGCCGCCCAAGGGTCGTCTGGCTCCAGACCGGCATTCGAAACGACGAGGCGGCCGCCCGGCTGGCCGCGCAGGGCATCCAGGTGGTTCAGGACCATTGCCTCGGCGTCTATGTGACCCGGTACCGCGAGCGAGGATAGCGAACGGCGAAACCCGAGCTGCCATCTGGCGGCCGGGACCCGCGAAATCTGGCGGCCGGGACCCGCGACATCGAGCGCAAGGTTCGGATGGTTGCCGGCGCCGCATTCCCCTAGCCTCTTCACATGAGCCCGAAACGTCCCACCAATCGATCGGCCGTCCGCGGCGCGGTCGGAGCACCGCCCGCCCCGGACGATCCGAGATGGATGGCCATCCTGGCGCGCGACGCACGTCACGACGGCCGGTATGTCTTTGGCGTCCGATCCACCGGCATCTACTGCCGGCCGTCCTGCCCGGCGAAGAAGCCGGGGCGCGAGCAGGTGGTCTTCTACCCGGATCCGGATCAAGCCGAGCGGGCGGGCTTCCGTGCCTGCCTCCGCTGCAAGCCGCGGGAGCGCGGGGCGGCGCCGCCGAAGACCGCGCTCGTGCGCCGCGTCTGCGCCTACATCGAGGAAAACGCGGATCTCGAGCGGATCACCCTCGACGCGCTGGCCAAGGAGATCGGGCGTTCCCCATTCCACCTTCAGCGCACCTTCCGTCGCGCGATGGGCATTTCGCCGCGCCAGTACGCCGACGCGTTTCGACTACAACGTCTCAAGACTCACCTCAAGCGAAAGGAGCCGGTCACGATGGCGATGTACGAAGCGGGGTACGGATCGAGCAGCCGACTCTACGAGCGGGCCCCGAAACAGCTCGGAATGACCCCCGGCGACTACAAGGCGGGCGGACGCGATCAGTCGATCGCCTTCACGGTGGCAAAAACTCCGATCGGGTCGATGCTCGTGGCCGCGACGGAACGAGGCATCTGCAGCATCCGGATCGGGGGCGCCGAAAGCGAAATGCGCCGTGGCCTGACGCAG
Organism: Candidatus Eiseniibacteriota bacterium; assembly: GCA_035275245.1. GTDB lineage: Bacteria > Eisenbacteria > RBG-16-71-46 > SZUA-252 > SZUA-252 > DASQJL01. The sequence goes on along the minus strand of DATEND010000102.1, from coordinate 7 downwards.
GAATTCC
>DATEND010000101.1:0-2659 GCA_035275245.1 Candidatus Eiseniibacteriota bacterium | reverse complement strand
GTTCGCGATGCTCGTCGGCGTCGTTTTCGGAACGTACTCCTCGGTCTTCGTCGCGAGCGCCCTGGCGCTCGAGACACAGCTCTATCTGGAGCGAGCGACGGCAGGCCGGAAGAAGTAACCCCCCGCGCGCCGCCGCGCGCGAACGCGGGAGCGGTATCATGCGATTGTTGCCCGTCGCGCTCGTACTACTCCTCACGGCTTCCGCGTCCTACGCCGACGGCCCTGCCGCCGACAACACTCTCGACGAGTCCTCGCTCGAACCGTCCAAGAACTCCCCCGCGGCGCTCTTCGCGGCGGTGGAAGAGGCGTGGCTCAAGGCCGACGGCGAACGCTTCGCGTCGCTGGTGGATACGACCGCGTTTCGAATTGCCCTCAAGCCGGGGGAAGCTCCCACCGCGGCCGTCACGCGCACCGCCGCCGCGTTCCTGTTCCAGGACCAGGTGCGGCTCACGACGACCAAGGCATTTTGGGTCAAGCGATTTCACCAGACGAAGAAGGGGGTCCTGGCGATCGCTTCCTGGAGCGCCGATTGGGGCGGAAGTCGCGGGGAGCGGGACGTCGAGGTGACCCTGACCGCCGTGCGGCGCGGCGGGCGCTGGCTCCTGAGCGAGGTTCGCGCCAAGGATTGAGCCCGCGCCCCGAAGCAGACGTTCTCTACACCTCGGACCTCCACGGCCACATGGGACTCTACCGCGAGGCGCTCGAGGTGGCGCGCCATTACCGCGTGCGCGCGATCGTGCTCGGGGGAGATCTCGCCCCGCACGCGGACCCGCCCCAGCAAACCAAGTTCTATCGATCGTTCCTCCTGCCGCTCCTTCGCGAGTACCTAGCCGAGGCCGGCTCCGCCGACATCACCTACATCTTTGGAAATGACGACTGGAAGACGAGCGGCGAGGCCCTGCTCGGCGCGGGCCTCGAGCGACTGCGCCACGCGCACGGCGAGGTTCTGCCGTTCTTGGATGGAACCCACATCGCGGGGCTTGCATCGGTACCGGTAACGCCGTTCATCATGAAGGACTGGGAGCGGTGGGAGGACGGCCGGGAGGCCCTGCAGGCGCGGCTCGACGGCCAGCGAAGCGCGGCGGGGGACCGGCTCACGCCCTTCGACTTCCGCGGGCGGGAGGAGGAGGAGTCGCTCGGACGCGAGCTTAGGGCGATCGAGGCCGCGATTCCCTCCGGTACGCGGCTCCTCTGCGCCTTCCATGGACCGCCGCACGGAACGGCGTTGGATCAGGTGGCCGCCGGAGTTCACGTCGGATCGCGGGTTGTGCGCGACTTCCTCGAACGCGCCCAGCCCGCGCTCAGCCTGCACGGTCACATTCACGAGTCGCCGGTCGTTTCCGGGCGATTCGCCGATCGTGTCGGCCGGACGATCTGCGTCAATCCAGGGCAGCGAATTGGGAGCGCGCTCCACGCCGTCACGTTCCGGGTACGCGACATCGCGGGGACGCTGACCCACACACTCATGGGGAGAGCGACATGAAGGTCGGAATTATCGGATCCGGTGAGGTCGGGCAAGCGCTCGCCGCCGGGTTCATGAAGCACGGACACGAGGTGATGCTCGGGACGCGCAACGTGGCGAAGCTCGCCGAGTGGAAGGCGCAGAATGCCAAGGGGCGCACCGGGAGTTTTTCGGACGCCGCGGCGTTCGGAGAGTTGGTCGTTCTTGCGGTTAAGGGAGGGGCCGCGCTCGATGCACTGCGCGCAGCGGGCGGCGCCAATCTCAAGGGCAAGCCCGTCATCGACGCCACCAACCCGATCGCGGACGCGCCCCCCGAAAACGGCGTGCTCAAATTCTTCACGACGTGGGACGACTCGCTGATGGAACGGTTGCAGCGAGAAATTCCGGAAGCGCGCTTCGTCAAAGCCTTCAACTCCGTCGGGAGCGAGCTCATGGTGGATCCGAAGTTCGCCGGGGGGAAGCCGACGATGTTCTACTGTGGGAACGACGAGGCGGCCAAGAAAACGGTGGCCGGGATTCTGGAGCGGTTCGGCTGGGAGCCGGCCGACATGGGGGGCGCCCAAGCGGCTCGCGCCATCGAGCCGCTCGCCGTTCTCTGGTGCATTCCCGGTTTTCTGCGCGACGAGTGGGGGCACGCCTTCAAGCTTCTTCGCTGATCCAGGCGGTCTCGCGGTTCCTGGGTCACGGGAGTCCGGGTTGGGGAACCCCCAGTCCCTGCCGATGTTTACCTTACTAGTGTGGGGCTGCAACGCCACGGTCTGGTACCCTTAGGGGAGCAGTCCGGCACGCCACCCCGATCCCGTCTCCGGATCCCCGCGAGGAGCCCGTAGTTGATCCTTCAAGTTTATATGGGACAGCTATTTAGAGCGATGGAGCGCCGCCTCCTCCCGGGCATCGTCGTGCTCGGGCTCGGCGCCGCCGTCCCAGCCGCCCCTGCGCTGGCGCAATCTCGCATGTCCGGCGCGCAGCCCCGCGCGTCCGCGGCGGCCTCTTCCGATCTAACGGGGGGCTTCACCCTGGCTCGCCTCAAGTACACGGGTGGAGGCGATTGGTACTCGGACGAGTCGTCCCTTCGGAACCTGCTCCGCACCCTCAAGTCGCGCGGCGACGTCCGCGTCACCCAAGCGCGCGAGGCCGTCGTGACCGCGGCCGACCCGGAGCTCTGGAACTATCCGATGCTCTTCATGACCGGCCACG
>DATEND010000100.1:0-8289 GCA_035275245.1 Candidatus Eiseniibacteriota bacterium | reverse complement strand
CTTCTTCCCCCCGGGAATGCGTCCCCATCCAAGATCCACGCCGTCCAAGGGGTCCGCGTTCGCGGGCTCGCCCGCCACGAGCTCCAGGTAGTTCGGCACCGATCCGCGCCGCTCCGCGGCGCCGAATCCCTGGCTCTTGTGCATGCTTCGGCTTGCCGCCGAGAGTTCGGTGTAGCTACGACCGAGAAGGGCGTTGTACGCGCCAACGTCGACGGTCAGGAGCTTCGGCAGCTTCGGGTCGCGCGTCGCGGGGTCGACGCGAAAGACGTTCCAGAGCACGCGCTTCGCGCGCCAGGGACGAACGCGCGCGCCGAGTTGTGCCGGGAATCGGGTCGAGTCGGCGGCGGCTTCGAACGCCTCTCGAGCGAGGATCGCCGACGCCTGGTGGTGGCCGTGCCCGCCGCGCTCATCCGGCGGGAACCTCGTGACGATCACGTCGGGCCGAAACTTCCGGATCACCCACACGACGTCGGAGAGAACCCGGTCGTGACCCCAGATCGCCATCGTTTCGTCCGCGGTCTTCGAGTAGCCGAAATCCATCGCCCGCGTGAAGAACTGCTCGGCGCCGTCGAGCCGACGGGCGGCCAAGAGTTCCTGCGTCCGGATCACCCCGAGCGCCTCGCCCGTTTCGGTCCCGAGCAGGTTCTGCCCCCCGCTGCCGCGCGTCATCGAGAGATAGCCCACGCGGAGCAGTCGGTCGCTCTCGAGGTACGTGATGAGCGCCGTGTTCTCGTCGTCCGGGTGCGCCGCAACGTAGAGAACGCTCCCCAGGACCCGAAGCTTCTGAAGCGCGAGCCGGAGTTCCGCGCCGCTCGACGCATCGGGCGGGCGCGAATCGGCGGAGGCGCCTGGGGGTAGGACGAGCACGGCCGCGAGAACCGCGGCCGCGAAGGAGGAGAGCTTGGATTTCAGTCGCACGATGCGGGAATGATATCAGAACCGGAGCGAGAGGCAGCTCAGACCGCCGTCCATCTTCTGGAATTCGGACATCTCGAGCGGTATCAATTCGTAGCCGAGGGCGCCAAGCGTCCTCTGAAGTCGTGGATGCCCCGCGGCGAAGAGCACGCGATCGTTCACGCGAACGAGATTGGCGGCGTACTCCTCCCCCGGTAAAACAGGAACCACCTCGAACGACCGAAGCGCCGGGTGACCGGCAAGCGCGTCGATGGCGACGATGCGTCCCTCGCCGGCATGGGCGATGCCGCTCTTCAGATGCAGGATCCCGGGGATGTCGCGTATGTCTACGTTGGCCGACGTCATGCCCGCCCCGGCCAGCAAGATCGCGAGCTGCCGCGCGCCGTCCTCGTTGGTTCGCTCGGAGACGCCGATGAAGTAGTGGTCGCCCGCTTCGCAGACGTCGCCTCCGTCGAGCGTGCCGGGTGCGACGATCTCACCGAAGCCCTTGTAGAACTCCGCCAGCGGATCCCGAATCGCTTCGACTTCCCCGGAGCGGCTCGCCGCGCCCGGTCGCGTCAAGATCGCGCCGCGCGCGGTCAGGATCGCGGTGTCTTCCACGAACGTCGAATCGGGATGGCGAAGATCGGGAGGAAGGCGCTTGAGCTCGAGCCCGCAATCTTCGAGCGCCCGGCAGTAGGCGGCGTGCTGGGAGAGCGCGCGGTCGTAGTTGGGGCGCCCTAGATCGAAGGTGGTGAGCCCGTCGGCGAAGTTCGGTCCCGGCGGGCGGACGATGGCGCGTCGAAACGCAGTGGCCGGCGAAGCGCGATGCGACATCGCGGGCGAAGCGTCCTCGGTCGTCACCGGCTCTCGGCCGTCATCGCGCCCGCACCGCTCGGCAGACCTCTTCCCGGCCGCCACACTTGAGCCGAACGAAATAGATCCCGGCGGGCACGGCCGATCCGTTCGGCGCGCGTCCATCCCAGGTGAGGGTCCGCACTCCCGGCGCAACGTCCTCGTCCAGCATCGTTCGGACGCGACGACCCTGCACGTCGAAGACATCGAGGCGAACGCGTTCGGTGCGCTCCATCCGTACGAGGAGCCGAAGCTCCGATCGGAATGGGACCGGTTGCAGGAACAAGCGCCGAGCGGACGCGATCGGCGAGGGCTCGATCTCGACGCCCGTCGGCGGGGCGGCCAGAAGCCTGGTCACGACCGTGACGGTCTCGGCGGCCGCGGGGGCGATGGACCCGAAGGCGAATCCGAGCGCCAGACCAAGCGTCCCGGGACCGGCCGAGATTCCGCCGCCGAGCGGCTGGTCGGCTGCGACCCGCGCGACGATCTGCGATGCGGTGTCCACGTCGGCCGAATAGGTGACGCCCAGCGAGCCCGAGCCGAGCTGTTCGACGAAAAGGCCGGGTTGGACCGTGTCGTAGATGCCGAGTCGGGCCGACGAACCGCTGCCCGCTGGGGCGATCGTGGTCGCGCCGTCCGGGTCGCCGCTCAAGGCCGGTTTGATCACGTCCACGTAGGTCAGCTCGCGCGGGACCGCATCCCGATTCGTGAAGATGAAGCGTCGCGTAAGGGAGGAGGCCGCGAAGTTGACCGTCGCCGTGAGATCGATGTCGAAGGTTCCGAGCCGAAGCGCCGACACGAGGGACGATCCGCCTGCCGTGACGCACTGGCGAATCGCGGCGTTTCTAAGATAACCGACGCCGCGGATGCGGCTCCCTTGGTCGGCAAACGGCACGACGCCGGGCAGGAGCGCGTTCCCGTACCCGGTCGATCCGAGCGACCCGCCGACTTGGGTCAGCGCCTGGAACGACGGGGCGTCGGCCTCCTGAACGGGGCTCGCCGGGACGATCTTGAACACCTCGCCGCCCCGGTCGCAGATGTACAACTCGCCCTTCGCGTCCTCGCCGAAGGACGTGATCTGCGCGATCGAGAGCCCGCCCCCCGGCGCCAGCTCGGCGGTCCGGTCGCGAAAGTCGACGAGCGTGTCGCCCTCAGCGCGGCCCGAATAGATCGTCCCCGCGCAGTAGTCGGCGAAGAAGTACTGGCCCCGAAGATCCGGAATCGCGCATCCGCGATAGACGTATCCGCCGGTTACCGAGCATCGGCTACCCGTGTGCGGATACTGGTAGATGGGCTCCGACTTCGGGCACCCTGCCGCGAGGCACGAGCCGCACGGAATGGTCGAGCTCTCGAGGAAGAAATTCAGCCCCTCGTAGCAGCGCCACCCGTAGTTCTCTCCGCCGTCGCTCGACGCGGGCTGGAAGTCGATCTCTTCGATAACGTTTTGGCCCACGTCGGCGATGTAGAGGTCTCCGGTCAACCGGTCGAACGCCGGCCGCCATGGATTCCGGAGGCCGTACGCCCAAATTTCATCGAGGCCTGTCACGCCGACGAACGGATTGCTCGGCGGGTTCGTGTACGTGGCCCCGCTCACGTCGAGGCGAAGCATCTTGCCTAACAGCGTATTCAGGTTCTGCGCTCGATCGCCCGGATCGTTGGCGTCCCCTCCGTCGCCCAGCGCGACGTAGAGATAGCCGTCCGGCCCGAAGCCGAGCCACCCCCCGTTGTGATTGGCGAACGGTTGCGCGACGGTGAGGATCGTGGTTCCGCTTGGATTCGCGCTGTCGGGATCGGCGCTCACGGCATGCCGTGCGACGATGGTCGCCCCGTCCCCCGAACGCGTGTAGTTGATATAGAAGCGTCCCGTCGTCGCGTAATCCGGCGCGAACGCGAGGCCCAGGAGCCCTTGCTCGAATCCCGTCGACAGGACGGCCGTGGTCAAGAAAGGGCGCGTCAGAAGGGTGCCGTTCTTGAGGATCTTGATGCGGCCGCGGCCGTCTCCGCCGCGCTGCTCCACGATGAAGACTCGAGAAGTGTCCCCCGGGGGAGACGTTACGAAGGCAGGAAGACTAAGCCCCTGCGCGACGCGGACCGTCGTCAGGGGCGTTTCCCCGCGGGCGTGGCCGGCGCTCAGGACGAGCGCGGCACACGCCAGAAGGGCAAGGGGTCGGGTTCGGACGCTCATGGCGGCGAATGCCTCTAGTGGGTCGTGCCTCCGAACCCCAAGGATACACAATCTATGATGCGCCGATGAGCTTCTGCTGCGCCGCTAGACGAAGCGCGTGAGCGTGCTCCAACGCATGCTAGGCCGGACGCGGATAGGCCGAGCGACGGTATGCGGAGTGAGGGTAGGCCGCGTGCGTGACCGCGGCGCCGTAACGAAAGGGCTCTTCGATCACCGCCTCGACCCCCGAGATCGTGTGGGTCACGACGTTGCGCACTTGGTTCAGAGCGGCGGTCGAGATCTCGCCCGCGGCCTGAATGGCACCGGTCGCGGCCGCGGTGGCCGCCTCCTCTGCCGAGACGCCGACCTCGCGTGCCGCCTCGATGGCGCCTTCCATCGCGCCAACGGCCGCATCGCCGACGGAGCCTCCGATTTCGAACGTGCTCTTGACAAGGGCGGCCGCGGACGCGCTCACCGCTTCCACGCCGACTTTCCCGACCTGCCGCGTGCCGCTGATGGCGCCGACCATGATGTACTTCGCGGCGTCGCCGATGTCACATCCGACCTCCGCCACGCCGTGCACGGCACCGGTCACGGTGTCGACCACGAACCCGAGCGACTCGTTGCTCGAGATCCGGGTACCCTTGGTCGTTCTCACGAGAATGCTGCTCACCGCGTCGACTACCGCTACGGAAAGGTCGCCCACGCCCTCGATCGCCGAGACGACGTACTCTTTCGTTTCCGTCACGAGGTTCTTGGCTTCTCTCCCGCTCATTGGAAGTTCCTCCCTCACGGATGGCTCGGGCGAGCGCCCGAGGCGGTGATGCCTAGTCCCTCCAACATGGAGTACGTGGGGGCTAGTGCATTCGACGTGCCACGAAATCCCCCGCTGGAGGAGGGGCGGGCAAGGCTTTGTGCCCCAATTCGCTACAAGACGTACGGTGTAATCCGGAGTCGCGACCCGGAGCGGCGTTCGCGTCCCGGCGCGTACATCGGTGTGGGAGAAGCAGATGTACTGGAAGTTGGCGTGTAGGACAGCCACCGACACGCCCGGCGCTACTCGTGTCGAAGCGCCTCGATCGGATGGAGCTGCGAGGCCCGGATCGCGGGCAGAAGTCCGAAGGTAATTCCGACGGCGGAACAGAAGAGGAGGCCAATCACGGCCCACTCCATGGGGACGCTCACGTCGAAGGGCGTGAACACCGCGAGAAGGTTCCCCAGTCCGAAGCCGACCATCACGCCGACGACCCCGCCGATATTGCAGAGGATGATCGCCTCGAGCAGGAATTGCGTCAGGATGCTCGCGGGCTTCGCGCCGAGCGCTTTCCGAATGCCGATCTCGCGGGTCCGCTCGGTCACGGCGACAAGCATGATGTTCATGATCCCGATCCCCGCAACCACGAGCGCGATGATCCCGATCACGAACCCGGCGATCTTCACCCCCATGCTCATCTTGTTGAATTGGGTGATGAGGCTCTCGCTGTTGAAGAAGTCGAAGTTGTCCTCTTCGCCCGGTTTCACGCCGCGCTCCCGGCGCAAGACTTGGCGGGTCTGCTCGATCGCGTCGTTGATGAGCTCGGGCGTCTTCGCGTGCACGGTGATGTTGACCGAACGCGGGAAGCCGTCGCGGCCCGTGAGCCCGTACACGCCCAGGAAAGTCGAGACCGGCATGAGCACGTAGTTGTCGTACCCGCCGCCGAACGCGGACTTCTTCTCGTCGAAGACGCCCACGACCTCGTACTTTCGCCCGTCGACGCGAACTTCCTTCCCGATCGGATCGGAGAACGGGAAGAGCTTCTTCCCGATGGCATGGCCGATGACGACGACCTTGCGGCCCGCTTTGACGTCCATCTGCGAAATGTTGCGCCCCACCCCGACGTAGTGCGTGTTGTTCTGGGGGTACTCGGGCGTGCCGCCGACGATCGAGACGTTCGGGTTCGTCTTCTCGCCCTTGTATTCGACGCCGAATCCAAAGTCCCAGATCTCTGAGCCGACGATGTCCACCGTTTCGACCTTCTCGCGGATCGCGTTCGCGTTCGCGAGGGTCACGGGCGGCCGGCGCATGGCCCGGCGCCGTTCGGCGTCGGAATGAAAGCCCCCGGCGGGCCACTTTTGCACCTGGAAGGTTTGGGCCCCGAGGACGCTCATCTCCCGCTCCATGGTCGACTGGATGACCGAGATCGCCGTCATCACGGCGATGATCGAGGCGACGCCCGCCACGATCCCGACGAGCGTCAGGACCGACCGCAGCTTGTTGCTGAGGATCGCACCCAGCGACATGAAGAAGGAATCAAGCGGCTGCATGCGGCTCCCGGGCCCTCGCGCGGTTACTCATAGCGAAGCGATTCGATGGGGTCGAGCCGGGCCCCGCGGTACGCCGGAGCCACGCCCGACAGCACGCCGACCAAGACCGACACGACGACGGCGACGATCAGGATGGGGATCGAAATGCTCGCCGGCATCAGGGCCGCATTGATTACGGCGGTCAGGAGCGCCGCCAGAATGATCCCGATCACGCCCCCGAGGAGGCAGATCGCCGAGGACTCGAACAGGAACTGGAGGAGGATGCTCCGCTGCGTGGCGCCGATCGCCTTTCGAACCCCGATTTCCCTGGTCCGCTCGGTGACGGAGACGAACATGATGTTCATCACGCCGACGGCGCCCACGAAGAGCGAAATCCCCGTGACGATGAGCCCGACAAGGAGCACGACCCCCATGACGTTGTTGAACGTGCCGACAAGCGTGTCGAGCTTGTTGACCGAGAAGTTGTCCGGCTCCGCCGGCCGGAGCTGTCGAATCTTGCGCATTTCCCCGATCACTTCGAACTCGAGGCCGGCCATCGACTCCTGGGTCGGGGCCTTCACGGCGACGTTCACGTCTTCGCGCCCCCGGTTGCCTCCGAACGACTTCACGTAGGAGCTGATGGGCAGGAAGATCTGCCGGTCGAAGTTGGGCCCGCCCAGGAAGCTCCCTCCCTGTTTCTCCATGACCCCGATGACCCGGAACGACGTGCGGCCGATCTTCATCGTCTTGTTGATCGGGTCCGACGAGCCGAACAGCCCATCTTTCACGTCGGTTCCGATCACGCAGACGTTTCGCTTGTAGCGGACGTCGTACGCCATCACGAAGCGGCCGCTCTGAGGCTGCGCGCTCGAAATCAGGTTCTGCTTCTCGGTGGTGCCGATGATCGTCACGCCCTCCATTTCCTCGGAGCGGTACTTCACGTCCTGCCGCGTGTCGACCGTGGGGTTCACGATGGCGCGTCCCCGCAGCTTCTCCTCCAGGTCGCGCGCCTCGCGCAGATCCAGGTTCGGGCGATTGCGGAACAGGAAGAAATCGTCCATCACGACCCACGGCATGCGCGACACGTAGATGACGTCGGTGCCGACGGCGGAAAAGCTCTCCCGGAATCGGTTCTGGAGGCCGTTGGCCGCGGTCATGGTCACCACCACGGCGACGATGCCGATGATGATGCCGAGCGTCGTGAGGACGCCGCGCGCCTTGTTGGCGCGAAGCGCGCCGAGCGCGATGCGAAGCGACTCCCCCATGTCGAGGAGCGCGGGACTCATGCGGGCGACGCTCCCGCCAGGGCGGCGAGCTCCAGGTCGCGCGCCGGCGGCGCCGGACGCCTCACCTCGTCGCTCTCGATCCGGCCGTCCCGAAGACGGACGACCCGGTGCGCGTGGTCCGCGATGTACTCCTCGTGCGTGACGAGGATGATGGTCTGACCGCTCGCGTGAAGATCGTCGATCATGGCCATGATCCCATCCCCCGTCTTCGAATCGAGGTTCCCCGTGGGCTCGTCGGCGAGAATGATGGACGGCTCGAAGACCAGGGCGCGCGCGATCGCCACGCGCTGGCGTTGCCCTCCGGAAAGCTCATTCGGTTTGTGAGCCTTCCGGGCCGCGAGCCCGACCGCCTCGAGCGCCCGCTCGGCGCGAGCCCGGCGCTCCGTCCGCGAGACGCCGCCGTAGACGAGTGGCAGCTCGACGTTGTGCAGCACGTTCGCGCGCGGGAGGAGGTTGAAGGTCTGGAACACGAACCCGATGCGGCGATTCCGAATCTCGGCGAGCCGGTCCTCGGCCATTGCGGCGACCATCTGCCCCTCGAGGCAGTAGGTTCCCGAGGTCGGCACGTCGAGGCAGCCGACGATGTTCATCAGGGTCGACTTCCCCGAGCCCGACGGTCCCATGACGGCGACGTATTCGTTCTTCGCGATCTCGAGGGACACGCCGTTCAGAGCGCGCACCGTGGCCGTGCCCATCGCGTAGGTCTTGGTGACGTCGCGAAGGGAGAGCGTGCTGGGGCCGTCCCGGAGCAGCATGGGCCTAGCCCCTCGCCCCGGTGGCCTTCGTGTCTTCGGGTTTCTTGTCCTT
>DATEND010000099.1:0-2156 GCA_035275245.1 Candidatus Eiseniibacteriota bacterium | reverse complement strand
TCAGCGAGGCGGTGGATGAAGTCAAACACTTCCTGCAGATCTCGTCCATGGCCCACGTCTCCCGTGAACACGAGGGTCCCGTCGCGCGCGAACCACTGGTCAGAGGAATCGATGAAGCCGAGCGCGCGCAGAATTGCCTTCAGCGCCTGGAGCTCGCCATGGACGTCCCCAACCACGCCCATCCGCTTCGTGCAGTCCCTGAGAAACTCCGAGACGTCACGATGTGCGGCGAGAGCTCTCTCGACTACCAGATCTTCCACGCGCACGTCCTCGACCTGTAGGAGATGGAGTTCGTACGGAGCGAGTGCGAAGACGAAGCCGCGGCGAGTGAGATCCTCGCCCGAACGGACGTACGTCTCCCCGGTCAAGAGGTCGCGGAAGTGATAGTGAATAGCCGGGTCGTCCTGGACGTCCACTTCCGGCGGGAGATGAAGCCGGCCCCACTGCTTCACCAGTCTTGGCGCGTCGTCCGCAACGTTCGTGATCAAGAGAAGTGGCCGATCCCGATACACCTTCAAGCTTGCTCGAAACTGCCCGAGAGGACGCTCGTCGTCCATACCTAGCGCGAAAAGGGCGCGGTCGTAGACCGCGTCGTGCGCCGGTGCTTCAAGAATGGAATGGATCAGTCGACAGAGCGGATGCTGGAGGAGCGCCCAGAGTTCGGCATGAAGGACACTGTTGATGCCGCGAGTGCCTCGTTGCCGCCACGTACGGTCGAAGCGGTCGAGACTGAAGGCTCCGTGTCCTTGTTCGATCCCCCCGGAGGCGGCGTGGAACTCTCGGACCACCTCCGCGGCTCCGGCGACGCGATCTTGCGAAACGTCAGGCGACGCGATGGCGTCTTCCTGAATGCGCCACAACGCCCACCGCGTGCCGTCGCGTGCGGCCCGCAAAAGATCCTCGACCGATCGCCGCCCGGGAGGGTGCTCTGTCAGCGGATCGTGGACCTCCCGCCCGCCTTCCGCGACTTCGATTACGCCCATATGCGGGTCGAAGATCTTGAACCGTTCAGTCTCTCCGGAGCCGGTGATCCCCACATTGAGAATGGAGAAGTCCAGGTGAGAGACACCGTGGCGCCAGAGGTCGTGCATGAACTGTGTGTAGCGAGCTTCCAGATCGCGCGCGGCTGCGAGATTGCCGGCCAGAACCTCTCGTTCTATCGCCACAGCGACCGGAGTCACCAGGGGCTGCACCACCAGAACGGAGACGATAACGCCGTCGAGCGCCCGCTTCTCGATCGGAAAGTCGTCGGGGTAGTGAACACGGATCGTCCGCGGACGGCTCCCAAGTGATCTCACGATTCCGATCGACCGGAACCGCTCGAGCGCCCGCTGCTCGCCGTCGTTCAGAGATCCGTACGCGCTCTCCTCTAGGTACACTCGGCTGGGTACCACAAGCGGCCCGTAGGCTTCGAAGGACCGTATGTGCTGCCAGACCGAGGGGTGGAGGCGGCCCTCCGGCAGTACGCCGTGATCGTGTGCCCACTCCTCGCGCCGTGGCTGCTCCCTGGACGGCGCGAGCGGCGGTACGGCTTGCGCGTTCTTCGCATACTTCACGACGAACCGGTTGCCCGGCTCGGCCACCGTCATGACGTGGTAGCCCTCTCCGAGAAGAGACATGCCTTCGCCGTCGAGGACTTGCAGCACCTCGTGATCGGACGGCATGTCGTCGGCATCCAGAAACGCCTCGCGGGCAACCGGTACCAACTCCGCATCGAGGACGTTCTCTCCGATCCAATTGGCGCTTCCGTGGCCTTCGTTCCTGTGATAGGCCCTCAACACTCGCTCGAGAATCGCCTCGAATTGAGCGTCGGCGTGATCGGGTTTGAAAGATTCGTCCCGATTCGTAGGCGCCTTCGTCATCTCGCGGACCCTGTGTTCTTTGTGGACGCATCATTCGTGCCGCGGCAGCGGGTCGAGCGATCCGGAAGAACGAAGCACCTTGTAGCCAGCCATCGTTCAATCGGGCGCGTGCCAAAACGCAGCGTGCATCCACTGGATCTTCTGTTGAGGTTTGCGGTTTTAAGAGGTTCGGCAGGACTGACGGAAGATCAGGGACCTACGAGTCCGCTCGATCTGCGCTGAAAGCCTCAAGACCAGGCTCTGCACGTGCTCACGCGTCCAGGCTCGGGTACCGTATCGTTCGGCTTGCTTGTC
>DATEND010000098.1:0-10795 GCA_035275245.1 Candidatus Eiseniibacteriota bacterium | reverse complement strand
CGAGTTTGCGGGAATAGGGATGGTTTGTGCGGCCACCGGAGCGGCCGAAGCCGCGAGCGCGATGGCGCAGAACAACGAGGCGACGATCGCCGGCCTTGTCACGGTTCTGCCCCTAACGCGGCGCGCAGGCGCGCCTCCATTTCTCGCGCGGCCCGACCACCACGGCGTTCGGGCGGCCCTGATTCGATCGCGGCCAGCGCGGCGGCGAACGCTTCCCGAGCCTCGGCCACGCGTCCCGCTGCCGTCAGAATCTCGCCTCGGCGCTCGAGCAGGGTCTCTTTCCGATCGAACTGGGGAGCGACGTCCTCCAACCGCCTAAGGGCCGAATCGAACAGCCCCTGTTGCATCTCCAGCTCGATGGCGCAGAACTCCAGGCTCACGATCGGCCCGAGCCTTACGATTCCCTCATCCAGGCCGCGCACCGCCCGACCTAGGAGTTGTTCACCACAACCAGCGAGTAGACGCGCGCGCTCGATGTAGTGATCGGGAGTGGGGTGAGGAACCAACTCGATCCGCCGGTCGAGGTCCTGAGCAGCCTCGAGCGGCCAGCCGAGAGCGACCGAAGCCATGGCGCGGACGCGAAGCGCTTCCGAATGGTCCGGGTGGTCGGAAAGAAGGCGATCGATCGCGGCCTTCGCGCGGTCGGGCCGGCCCCGATCGAGATAGAGCGCCGCCCGGGCCACCGCGACCTCTCGGAGCCCCGGGGCGAGCTGAGCGGCTCGGTCGTAGTCGCGCTCCGCCGCATCCCATTTGCGCTCGATCCGGTAGAGCTCGCCGCGGCGCAGAAAGTCGTTCGCGCTCGTCCCCCCAGCCTCGATCCGGGCCGAGAGATCTTCGATCGCATGGTGTGTCGGTCCGTGCGCGGCGGACAGCGAAGGCAGGGTGAGGGCGAGCGCGCTCGCCGCGGCAATCAGGAGGTGGCGCGCAGGGGCCCGGTTCCTGGATCTTCTCATCTCACGATTCTATCCGCGGTCTGTGCGCACATCCTAGATCTCGTTCCTGGCGGGCCTCGCCGCCTTTCCGTCAGTGCGGACACTCGTTCTTTGGGTAGGCGGCCCGGAAGCGGCCCTCCACGGTGATGGTCGACCCATGCATCGTCTCGCTCTCGAGCGTCGCGTCCACGCTGAAATCCACGGACGTCGTGGTTGCCCCGCACTCGAAGGAGTGGAGCGTGATGGTGCCGGAAGCCTCTTCCTCGCTGCTGCTGTATTCTCCGAAGTGAGCGAAGAGCGTCACGTAGGGGACCTTGTGCGGCGCCACCGGGTCCAGGGGTAGCGTGTGGACCGATCCAGGAGTGGTGGCGTCGATGAGGATCTCGATCATCCACGACTGCTTCTGGAGCGTGGGATCGTAATAGATGATACGGATGACGCGCTCGTTGGTGAATCCGGGGTCGTAGAGGCCGCAGCAGGTGATCGCCGAATCCCCCATCTCGATGACGGTCCCTCCCGCCGCTCGGAATACCAGCGAGTCCTCGACGAATGGCGACGGAGGCGGCGACGTGGGAGGCGTCATGTTGCTGGGGTTTTCGTCGTCGCCACAGCCCGGAAGGAGCACGATCAGTGCGAGTAGGGCGGTGGGAAGCCATCCACGGCGCATCTGCATCCCAGTATTGTACGCTGCGGGAGGTCTGCGAGGCGATGCCTCGCGGGCAATTGGCCGGTGCACGGCGGGCCGTCGGGCTGGAGCGAATGTGGGTGTAGCCGAGCGGCCCTAGTCGCGGATAATGTTGCAGTGTCCCGACAGCAAGTAACCCCCGAAACCTATTGACCCCAACACCGAGGAGACTCCGATGGCACTCTACGTGGATGGTTTCATCCTGGCGGTTCCGAAGCGGAAGATGGACGCGTATCGCCGGATGTCGCTCAAGGCAGGGAAAGTCTGGAAGGAACATGGCGCGCTCGAGTACCGCGAATGCAAAGGCGACGATCTCAAGGCGAGATACTCCGCGGCGTTCAGCCGTGGTGTGAAATTGAAGGCCGGCGAGGCGGTGGTCTTCTCCTGGATCGTCTACAAGTCCCGGGCGCACCGTGATCGCGTGAACAAGAAGGTCATGAAGGACCCGCGCCTCGCCAAGATGATGAAGGCGAAAGACATGCCCTTCGACATCAAGCGGATGGGATACGGCGGTTTCGGGGCGATCGTCGACCTCTGATCGGCTGAAGCGGTCAGGCTTTGAGGTAGTGGCGGGGTTCCTTTTGAAGCTTCACGGCGCAATTGCCGCAGCAGGTCACGTAGTCATTTCCTTTGACGGGGACGGCGGGCCGGTCTGATCCCACGACGAAAACGACGCCGCTGACCGGGCACTGGGTGAGCTTTCCAGGCTGTGCGCCAGGCTGAGCGATGACGTCCGCGGGCTCATAGTCGAGTTTCGTCGCACACGCGAAGCGGCATACACCCGACATGCCAAGGTCAAAGTTTCCGGCGATCGCACCGCGTGCCGGCTCGGCGGACGGTACCCCATTCGCCTCGGGCTTTCCGGTGGCGCAGTGGCGGACACCCGCGTAGACCGCGAGTCCGGCTGTGCCAACGAGCACCAGCGCCCCAAGGCCGATCATGGACCGTCGCAGGTTGATCCTCATCAGCGGCAAGGATACGCCTTTCTAAACGCCGTTCAAGCGCTGCTTGCTGACAGACGTATCGCGCTAGCCTAAGCTACCACGCCATGGTGCTGTCCCCCAAAACCCGCCTCGGCACGTACGAAATCCTTGCTCCTCTCGGCGCGGGCGGGATGGGTGAGGTTTACCGCGCCAGGGACCTGCGCCTGGGTCGCGACGTCGCGGTCAAGGTGCTGCCGGCGGAGGTGGCCTCCTCCTCCGAACGCCTGGCCCGGTTCGAGCGCGAGGCGCGTGCCGTCGCGGGGCTCAACCATCCCAACATCGTCACGCTGTATTCCGTCGAGGACGAGGAGGGTATCCCGTTTCTCACGATGGAGCTCATCGAGGGACAGAGCCTCTCGAGCCTCGTCACACCCAGCGGACTGCCGTTTCCTCGTTTGCTCGAGCTCGCCATTCCCATCGCCGACGCGCTGGTCGCCGCGCACGAGCGCGGTGTGATCCACCGGGACCTCAAGCCCGGGAATGTAATGGTGACGCGGGATGGCCGTGTGAAGGTGCTGGATTTCGGGCTCGCGAAACTTGCGCGCGAGGAGGTGCCTGGCCAGGATGGCACCGTTACGTCGCCGATCTCGGACGATGGGCAAGTGTTGGGCACGGTACCGTACATGTCCCCGGAGCAAGTTCGCGGTGAAGGGGTCGACGCTCGATCGGATCTCTTCGCGCTCGGGATCATGCTCTACGAGCTTGCCACGGG
The DNA here is from genome assembly GCA_035275245.1 of Candidatus Eiseniibacteriota bacterium. Lineage (GTDB taxonomy): Bacteria > Eisenbacteria > RBG-16-71-46 > SZUA-252 > SZUA-252 > DASQJL01. The sequence continues at coordinate 7,483 of DATEND010000098.1, read as the reverse complement.
GCGTCGGCCGTTTGCTGGGAGCTCCAACGCGGATCTCGCCTCCTCCATCCTGCGCGACGCACCTGCGCCACTGAGACAGTCGAGGTCCGACCTCCCGACGGACCTCGACCGCATCATTGGCCAATGCTTGGAAAAGAATCCGCGAGAGCGAGTGCAAACGGCGCTCGACGTCAGCAACGCCCTTCGACGCCTGCACAAGACGCTGGACCAGCGGGAACCGGGGACGCCCGCCACGAAGGTGGCGTCCATTGCGGTTCTTCCGTTCGTAAACCGGAGCGCGAGCGCGGACGATGAGTACTTCTCCGACGGGCTGGCGGATGAGCTTCTCAACGTGCTTTCGAAGATCCATGGATTGCGCGTATCAGCGCGTGCCTCGTCATTCCATTTCAGGGGAAAGGATGTCCCCCCAAGCGAGATCGGCGCGGCTCTCAGGGTGGAAACGCTCCTCGATGGCACCGTTCGCAAGGCCGGGAACCGGGTTCGAATCTCGGTGCAGCTGGTGAAGGTTTCCGATGGGTACCACCTCTGGTCGGAAACCTACGACCGGACCCTGGACGACATCTTCGCGGTGCAGGACGACATCGCGCACTCGGTCGTCAAGGAGCTCAGAGCTGCCCTCCTCGGCGAAGCCCCCGATTCCAAAGGAAGCGGACGGGTGAAGGCAGAGGTGGCGAAGGCGGCGAGGGGCCGGGGCCAAAACACCGAAGCGCTCCGGCTCGCGCTTCAGGGCCGACACATGGTCGAGCGGCTCACGCCGGAGGATGTAACGCGAGGAATCGGCTATTTGGAAGAAGCTCTCCGTCTGGATCCCGAAAATGCCATCGCGTGGGTGGACCTGTCCCGGGCCCATCTGAACGCGGCGGGACACGGGTGGGAGCCGGCCGAGGCGGGAGTTGCGTCCGCCCGGGACGCCGCGCGCCGCGCGATTTCGATCGAGCCCAACCTGCCCGAAGGGTACATGGTGCTCGCCCGTGTCCAACTCTACTTCGACTGGGACTGGAAGGCGGCCAAGGACTCGTACCGCCGCGCGATCGAGCTCGCCCCGGGAAACGCGGTCGGGATCCACGGGGCCGGAATCCTGGCGCAGAACGAGGGCCGGATCGACGAGGCCTTGGAGCTCTACCGGCGGGCCGTGGAGCAGGATCCGCTTAGTTCCGGAGCCTATTCCCGTCTCGGAACCGCGTATCACTCGGCCGGCCGCTTGGTCGAGTCGGAGGTGGCGCTTCGAAAAGCCATCGAGCTGGCGCCACACCGTGTCAACGGGCGCGCACTCCTTGCTTACACACTCCTGGCACAGGGGCGCCTGGAAGAAGCACTCCACGAGGCCAAGCTGGAGGGAGAGAGCGTCCACCGCCATCTCGCCTTGGTCGAGATCTATCACGCGCAGGGCCGTACCGCCGAGTCCGACGCTGCCCTTCGGAGAATGATCGAGACCGAGGCCGAGGGCGGCGCGTACCAGATCGCCGAGGCGTACGCCGCCCGCGCGGAGATCGACTCAGCGTTCGAGTGGCTCGAGCGCGCTTACTCGCAGCGGGATCCCGGTCTCGCCGAGATCAAGGGCGCAGTGTCCCTACGAGTCCTTCACGCGGATCGGCGATGGGGCGCATTCCTGAGTAAGATGGGGTTGGACGCTTGAGTCGAGCGATAGGGGGGAGACAAATGATGCTTGCGCCAACCGTTCGAGCCCTGCTTGTCGCAGCCGTCATGATTCTGCCGGCTGCAGGGACGGCTGGCGAGTCCAATCGCGCTGCGTCCCTCGACCTCCCCAAACGATTCGCTGGGACTTGGATTGGCAGCGGGCGCGTCGCCGGATCGGATGTCAGGGCAAGGCTGGTGTGGGACATGGTGCTCGAGGGAGAGTTCCTTCGAGTCCAGTACCGGTTCGATCCCGTGGGATCGGGCGCGACCCCGTTCGAGGGCCACGGCTACTACCGCGCGGATACGTCGAACGTGTGGCGTGGAGGTTGGTACGACACTCAGCGCGCCATGCACGCCCTTTCGGGCTACATCGACGGGGACAGTCTGGTCGCGATGTGGGGCGCCGAGAACGCGCCGCACGGGCGAACGATCTACCGGATGCTCTCTTCGAACAAATTGGAGGTGACGGACTCGATTCGCGGGAAGGACGGGGCTTGGCGCGAGTTCGGTCGCGTCCTATATAGCCGGTAACCGACGCCCAAGTGCAAAACCCACAGCCTCGCGCGTCGTCATCGAGCGCCCCGTGGCGCGCACACGTTCGAATTCCGACGGACCCATCGCCCCGGTGAGCGCGGCAACCGTATTGTTGTAGTGAACCAGCTCGTCGGGCGGCCAGGCACCGCCCGCAGCCTCCATCGCGGCATCAGCTGCCCCGATCATCGTTGCCGCGCGGCCGGACTCGCCACGAGATGCCGTGGCGGCAGCCAGCTGATTGAGATTCCATGGGATCGCCATGCCGTCTCCCCGCCGGTAGCTGATCTCCAGCGCTTCGCGGGCCAGCGCTTCGGCCTCCTCCACGTTTCCGAGTTGTCGCTCGACCATGCTGAGATTGTTCGACTCGATGCCGATCGTGGCGAGGTTCCCCGTCTCGCGCGCGAGCTCGATTCGCCGCCTCATGACAGCACGGGCTTCTTGGAGATCTCCGGCCATCTGGGCCGCGACCGCGAGCACGTGCATGGCGCTCGAACGCCCATCCCGGTCGGCTGTGCCTTCGGTTATCGCGAGAGCTTCCCGGCAGAGCTTGCGTGCTTCATTGGCGTTCGTTCGCAGAGCGATCCGCGCCAAGCCAACCAGGGCTAGAGCAGTAACGGTATGACTCTTCGCTCGGCGACCGATCTCGACCGCACGACTCTGGAGTTCGGAGGAGCGCTCGTCGTCACCCTGCCAGAATGCCAGATACCCCGCATCGAACAAGGCCCGGCCGCGATGCGCGTCATCTCCACCGGGCGCTGCAAGCACCCGATCAAGACACGCTGAGCCTTCCCCGAGACGTTTACTCGCCATCCAGAAAGGAACGAGCGACGTCGCCAGGCGAAGGCTTTCGCTTGTGCGGCCGTTGGCGATGAACCATTGGATTGCAACCAGCATGTCTTCGTAGTGATGGGCAATCTGGTCGAACAGGCCCTTAGCCTCGGGACCGCGCAATCCCGGACCAACACTCTCAGCTAGGTCCAAGAGCGATTCCGCGGACTGTTCATTCATTGGCGCTCTATTCCCTGTTGCCTTCTCGAATGCGACCGAAGTCAGAGTCCTCGGCCACGGCCCGTCCCCGTGGACAGCGCTTCGATCTGAATTTGAACCTGGCGGCGGAAGGCGTGGGGATGGGCGATGCGGTCGAAGGTTTCGGGTGTGCCTCCCGTTCCATGAACGGTCAGACTCCCGAATCCGAGGGTCCGAGCGAGCAGAGACTCATCGATGCTGATGCTTTCGACCTTGGACAGCAGAACTTCCTTCGTGCGGCGGCTGACGATGCCGGTCTTGATGAGCACGCGACGAGTGGTGACGGTGATCTCGGTCGCCTTCCACTGGATGATGCCGGAAGCCACCCACACCGATCCGACCAGCATGAGAATGGCGCCCCCGACGATCATGGGGATCGATGCTTCGCCACCGGGGCTTCGACCCACGAACGCGAAGACAACGAGGCAGATGCCGATCAGGTCGAGCGCCGAGCCGAGGAGAAGCGCGGGAGCGACGACGACCCAATGGAGACGGGCCCGGTAGGCCACGGATTCGCCCGGGACGAGGCTCTGATCGACATAGCCCATCGCTTGCCCTCGCCTGGTGAGCTTGTCGCTACCAGATCCGGATTCGGCGCTCCGGTGGGAGGTAGTAGCGGTCCCCCGGCTTGACCTGCGAGAAAGCTGCGTACCACGCGTCGTCGTTACGGACGACGCCGTTCACGCGGTAGCTCGAGGGGCTGTGGGGATTGGATAGGATTCGCTGCCGGAGCGATCCGTCCGTCCATTTGGCGCGCCAGAATTGGGCGTACGCGAGATAGAAACGCTGGACCCCGGTGTAGCCGTCGAGGACGGGCGCTTCCTTGCCCTCGAGCGAGAGGACGTAGCCCTTTCGGGCGAGATTTACTCCTGCCACGTCGGCGATGTTCTCGCCAAGGGTGAGCTGCCCGTTCACGTGAAGGCCGGGCAGCGGCTCGTATTCGTTGTATTGGTTGGCGAGCGCGGCGGTGCGCTCCTCGAAGCTCTTTCGATCGGCCTCGGTCCACCACATCCGCAACACGCCGGCCCCGTCGTACTTCGAGCCTTGATCGTCGAACCCGTGGCTGATCTCGTGCCCGATCGTGTTCCCGATACTGCCGTAGTTCACCGCGTCGTCCGCCTCGGGATCGAAGAACGGCGGCTGGAGAATGCCGGCCGGAAATACGATCTCGTTCGCCGCCGGCTCGTAGTACGCGTTCACGGTCGGCGGCGACATGAGCCACTCGTTTCGATCCACCTTGTCGTCGAGTCGCTTCCGCCTCCGGTTCCAGTCGAATACGTTTGCATTCCGAATGCTCGCGAGCAGATCCGTTCGATCGATCTGGAGGTCCGTGTAATCGCGCCAGCGGTCGGGATACCCGATCTTCACAGTGAACTGATCCAGCTTCTCGAGCGCTTTCTGTCGCGTGGCCGCGGTCATCCACTTCGAGGACTCCAGATCCTGGCGGCAGGCGCGCACCAAGTTCCGAACCATCTCCTGGACCTTGGCCTTGGATTCGGCGGGAAAATGCTTCTGGACGAAGATCTTTCCCAGCGCCTCCCCCATTCGACGGTCGACGGTTCGGGCCGCCCGGGTCACGCGGTCGGTCTGCCGGGTGCGACCCAAGAGCGCCGTGCCGTGCATGGCGAAGTTCGTGTCGTCGATCCGCTTTGGAAGGAATTCGGCGAACGTGTGCAGATACTGGACCGTTACGTAGTCACGCCACACCGCGATCGGCGTCGCCTTGAAGATCTGCGCGAGTTTCGGGAACGCCGACTTCTCCGCGACGATGACGACCCGTTCCCCCTTCGAGCCCCTCGCCGAGATTCCGGCCGATTCGAAGTAGGCGATCCATGGAAATCCCGGCGCCAGCTTGACGAGCGCGGAGATGGGCATTGGGTTGTAGATCGCCTCGGCTTCCCGGCGATCCGCCGCGGCCCACGAAGCGGTGGCGAGGTCACGCTCCAAGGCGTACACCCCGGCCGCGCGCGCGGACGCATCCTTGACGCCGGCCAGCTCGAGCATCTGCCTCAGGTACGTGCGGTACGCCTCGCGCGTTGCTTCGAGCGCCTTGTCTTCCTTCAAGTAGTAATCGCGATCCGGAAGCCCGATGCCGGCCTGTTCGAGCCGGACCACGTACGCGTCGGGATTCTTGTCATCGACGGCGAACGACATCCAGAACGGGCCCTCGATCCTCCATGCAGGGTCGCCCATCGCGCGCGCGACGTCTTCGAGCGTCTTCAGGTCCGCGATTCGAGCGAGATCCCGCTCCGCGGGGCGCAAGCCGGCCGCCTCGATCTGCGTCGTGTCGAGGAACGCGTCGTAGAGATCTCGAATCTTCCGCGCCTCCGCGTCCAGGTTCTGCGCGGAGCGCAGTTCGGCGAAGATGTTCCGTAGCCGTTCGTCATTGCGCAAGCTCAACTCCAGCCAGGACCCGGCGGAGGAGCGGTCGGCTGGGATTTCCGCGGTCTTGAGCCACGAGCCGTTCGCGTACGCGTAGAAGTCGTCACCGGGACGAACCGAGGCATCGATGTAGCTCAGGTTCACCCCCCAGGGCTGGACGAAGGGAGCCGCGTGTGTCGGGGCGGCGATCAGAAGCGCCAGGAATGCCGTGCGGACAAATGCTCGGAGGGACATAGGGGCCAGAGGCTAGCACTAGGGTCCGTGTGAATCAACGACGGCCGAGCGGTTCCCCGCGCCTTGGCGCCGCGCCCGGCAACTACTTTCCGATCACGGCGGGTTTCCCGTCTGCTTTGGTCAAACCCATCGCGACGCGGCCCTCGGCCTTGATGGCGTCCTCGAAGTCTTCCATATGGAACCGCAGCCCGTACGCGATGGCGCCCCATCCCAGGCCCTCCGAGCGGAGGTCCATGAGATCGACCAGCGTCACGCCGGCGCTGGAATTTGCGAGGAGCGTGTGGGCGATCACGAGTTCTCCGTAGCTCAGGCCGTGCTCGGCCTTCTCGTCGAGGAGCGCTTCCTCGGTCGTGCCGAACTCGGCCGAAAGCCTCGCCGCGACTTTGGCCTGCCCCTTCGTCGTGGCATCCTTGTTGATCCGCTCCACGGTGATGCCGATCCGCTTGTCGATGTCCCTGCGAGCGTCGATCGGCATGCTCTGCGCCCGGTCGCGGATCTCGAAGAGGCTGGCCCTGGCGGCTTGCGCCGCGTCCTCGGTCGAATCCCCGGTGCCCGCGCCGTACGCCGTGTCCGCACCGGCGGCAAGAGCCGCCAAGACGAAGAGAACTCCACCGCATGTAATTGCTCGAATTGCCTTCATGTTGGCATCCCTCTCGTTGAGGCTCGGAGAACCCCCTTGGGAATTATCGGCTCGTGCGGCGACGCCTTGAGAGGAAATGCACGCGTCGCCGGGGGGGTTCGATCAGAAGTCGGTCCCGAGCGCCACGACGAACCGGCGGTCGCCGAGGGTGCTTCCCTCGCCGCCGACCTCGACTCGGCCGAATGGGGTCCACCAGAGCGCCGAAACCCGCACGCCCCCGAGCCAAAGAGATTCGCGCGAATAGAGGATGCCGCGTTCGCTGCGCGCCTCGTCCGCGATCACGCCGGCCCGCGCGCGGATGCGGAGGGTCGTGTTGAACGCGGCCTCGCTCGCGACGTCGAGTCCCGCGATGAAGCGCGCGCGCCCGCGTCGCTCGCCGTCACGGAGACCGGGAATGGCCGATTCGCCTCCCATGTTCGGCGCCTCATCGATCGGCGCTAGGCGCGAGACGGCTGCCGCGTTCGCGACCACCGCCATGGCGACGGGGCCCAGGCGGTGCGGCAGAGAGGCTTGGGCGAGGACGAGCCGGTATTCGACGTCGCCGAAGCGCGCCTTTCCCTCGAGGGCCGGTGCCACGCCGACCGGCTGGACGAGCGGAGCTTGACCGGCGACGCGAACCCGGAACCCATACGACCCGCCGTCGGGTCCGAAGTCGGAGTGGATGTTCTCCGCGTGCATCGCCAGCGAAGCGTGGATGCCCGGATCGAGCCAGCGTGTCTCGAAGCCGAGCCAGGTCCCCGCGCGCCGCACCTCCAAGTCGTCCGTATTGATCGTCTCCGCGAACCGGACCTGCCGCTCCCCAAAGTGGGCGCCCATCGTCCACGCGGACGCGCCCAGCGCGAGCGTCGTGAGACGCGCCGATACGGACCCCCAGGAGTCGACGCCGTTTGCGCCTGCCTCGAGCGCGACCTCGACCGGCGTCGCACCCATCGCGTCGAGGCGACGCAGCGACGCCCACGCTCTTCCGCCCCGGTCGTTGTCATATCCCATCGCTCCGGACACGGACGAAGGGCCTCTTGATTCGGCGCG
>DATEND010000097.1:0-9604 GCA_035275245.1 Candidatus Eiseniibacteriota bacterium | reverse complement strand
GGCGATCCCACGATCCTGCCTTCGGTCCGTTACGTCATCACGCTCGACGCCGACACGCGGCTCCCGCGCGAAACCGCACGGCGTCTGATCGGGATCATTCAACATCCGTTGAACCGCCCACACTTCGATCCCGAGCTTCGGCGCGTGACACGCGGCTACGGGATCCTCCAGCCACGCGTGAGCGTCACGTTGACCAGTGCGGCGAGCTCCCGGTTCGCGCGCGTCTACGCGGGACACACGGGCGTCGACATCTATACGACCGCGGTTTCCGACACCTATCAGGATCTGTTCGGCGAGGGCACCTTCACCGGCAAGGGCCTCTACGACGTCGATGCGTTCATGGCCGCGCTGGACGGACGCGTCCCCGAGAACTCGCTTCTATCCCATGATCTGTTCGAGGGAATTCACGCCCGGACGGCCCTGGTCTCCGACATCGAGGTCGTCGACGATTTTCCTTCGAGCATTCTCGCTCACGCCGGGCGCCAGCGCCGATGGGTGCGCGGAGACTGGCAGATCCTGGCCTGGATGTTTCCGTGGGTGCCGACGCCTCGGGGATTGGGGCGGAACCGGCTGCCCTTGATCAGCCGCTGGAAGATCCTGGACAACCTGCGTCGGAGCCTGGTTGCGCCTGCCGCCCTCGCCCTCCTCGTCTCTGCCTGGACGTGGCTCCCGGGACCACCGTGGGCCTGGACGGTCGCGGTGTTTCTAGGCATGTGCTTCCCGCTCTACTCGAGGTTCATGCGCGCGCTCAAGGGTCCGTCGCCGCAGCAGCCTTCCGCGGTCTTCTTCCGGGATCTGGACGAGGAATTCGAGAAGGCCGGGGCACAGGTGTTCCTCGATGTCACGCTTCTCGCCTATCAGTCCTACGAAATGATCCATGCGATCACGCTCACGCTGATCCGGCTCCTCTTCACGAAGCGGAACCTGCTCGAGTGGGAGACCGCCGCTGCGGCCGCCGCGCGCTCCGCAAAACTCTTCGGCTTTGATCGCGCGTGGGCGTTCGCGAAGGGCATGTGGGCCGGTCCCGCCCTCGCGGTCGCCATTTTCGCCCTCACCATCGCCATTCGCCCTGGGGCCGTCGGCGCCGCCCTGCCTTTGCTCGCACTCTGGCTCGTCTCGCCGCTCGTCGCCTATTGGCTGAGCCGGCCGGTGTCGGCGTACCTAGTCGCGCTCGAGCCGGACAAGCGGATCTACCTGCGGCGCGTGGCGCGGAACACATGGCGCTACTTCGAGACCTTCTCCGGCGAAGAGGACCATTGGCTCCCGCCCGACAACGTTCAAGAGAAAGCGGGACGGAGGGTGGCCCACCGCACGTCGCCGACGAACATCGGCATGGGGCTCTTGGCGACGCTCTCCGCCCACGACCTCGGGTTCATCGACACGGGTGAGTCGCTCGATCGTATCGAGCGGGTCCTGAACACGGTCGACGGGCTGGAGAAGCACGAAGGTCATCTCTTGAACTGGTACGACACGGTCAGCCTGGCTCCGCTCCAGCCGCGCTATGTCTCGACCGTCGACAGCGCCAACCTCGCCGGGTCGCTGATGGCGCTTGCGGCATGGCTCAGGCGGCTCGGGTCGAGTCTCCCCGAGGAGTTCGGGCGCACTCCAGCGATCACGACCACGCTCGCGCTCTTCCGCGAAAGCCTGGACGCCCTTCCCGAAACGGCGGTGCCGGCGACGGTACGAGAAGGTCTCGAGCCGGCGCTACGGGAGGTGGAGGCCTCCGAGGCGGCTCGCGCGGCGGCTCAGCCAGATCCGCAGCACGGGGCCGCGGTGGGGAGCCTGGTATCGAGCGCTCTTAGCGGGTCGGGGCTCGAAAGGATCGCCGGACACGAATCCGAAGAGGCGCTCTTCTGGGGCAGGGCGCTGGTCCGCCTCCTCGGGGGCCAAGCGGACGGCCACGTTGACGAGAAGTGGAAGGAGCGTCGGGCCGTCATGGCGGATCGTGCGGAGGCGATCGCCGAAGAGATGGATTTTCGAATGCTCTACGAAACGGATCGCCGGGTCTTCTCCATCGGCTACCGGCTCGCGGACATGGAGGGGCCCGGCCGCCTTGACACTTCCTACTACGACCTACTTGCGTCCGAGGCGCGCCTCGCAAGCTTCGTGGCGGTCGCGAAGGGAGACGTCCCACCGGAGCATTGGTTCCAACTCGGCCGCGCCCTCGTCAGCGTCTCCGGTGTGCCGACGCTCGTCTCCTGGAGCGGCTCGATGTTCGAGTACCTGATGCCGCTCCTTCTGATGCGGAGCTACCCCGACACGCTGCTCCAGCGCTCGGCGGACTCCGCGGTGCGCGCGCAGATTCAATACGCGCGGCTTCGCGGCGTTCCCTGGGGGATCTCCGAATCGGCCTACAACCAGATGGACCGAAATGGGAACTACCAGTACAAGGCGTTCGGCGTGCCGGAGCTGGGTCTGAAGCGCGGGCTCTCGGAGGAGTTGGTCGTGGCGCCCTATGCCACCGCCTTGGCCGCCATGGTCGATCCCGTCGAGGCGACCCTCAACCTCAAGCGTCTCGCGCGCGAGGGTGCCGAGGGGAGCTTCGGATTCTACGAGGCGATCGATTACACGCCGCGCGAGGTCGAGAAGGACGACCCGATCGGTCCGACCGGCAAACGACCGGTGACGGTCGAGGCATACTTCGCGCACCACCAGGGAATGTCTCTCGTCGCGCTCGCGAACGCGTTGCTCCACAACCCCATGGTGGGGCACTTCCACAGCGAGGCCCGTGTCCAGGCGACCGAGCTGTTGCTCCAGGAACGCGTCCCGCGGTTCGTGTCGGTGGCGCGCCCGCGGCCGATCGAAATGACGCGCCTTTCGTCGCCGGTGCTTCCGATGTCACCGCGGCGTTTCCGGACGCCGCACACGGCCTACCCGCACGCGGCATTCCTTTCGAACGGGCGCTACGTTTCGGTCGTCACCAACTCCGGCGGAGGAGGAAGTTCCTGTAAGGGCCTCACCATCACGCGGCGCCGTGAAGACCCGACGGCCGATCCCGGGAGCCAGTACTTGTACCTACGCGACGTGCGGAGCGGCGCGGTCTGGTCGGCGACATACCAGCCGATCCGGCGAGAACCGGACGAGTACCGGACGACGTTCCTGCCCGATCGGGTGGCGATCGAACAGCGCCTGGAGGAGATCCATACGAAGCTCGAGATCGCGGTTTCCGCCGAGGACGACGTCGAGGTCCGGCGGCTTTCCCTGACGAACCGGAGCAACCGTCTGCGCGAGATCGAGATCACGAGCTACGCCGAGGTCGTGCTCGCGCCGCAGGTGGAAGACCTGGCGCATCCCGCGTTCGGCAAGCTCTTCCTGGAGACCGAATGTCGTCCCGAGACGGCCTCGCTTCTCTGCACGCGACGCCCGCGCTCCGCGGACGCTCCGCGCGCATGCGCGATCCACGTGCTCAGCATGGAGGGGCGGATGCAGAGCGTCGTGGAGTGGGAGACCGATCGCGTTCGGTTCCTTGGCCGCGGCCGAGGCCCCGACGCGCCGGTCGCGCTCGACGGACGGCCCCTATCGGGAACCGTGGGTGCTACGCTCGATCCCGTCCTGAGCCTCCGCCAACGGGTCCGGCTCGCGCCGGGTGGGTTCGCGCGCCTCGCGTTTGCCACCGGGATGGCTTCCGATCGCGATGCGGGCATCGCGCTATGCATGAAGTACGCGGACCCGACCTCGGCGTCGCGCTCGTTTGCGCTCGCCTCGACGCAGCTCTCGATCTCGCTCCGCCACCTCGGCATGACCATCGAGGAAGCGCAGCTCTACGAACGGCTGGCCTCGCGCGTCTTCCACGCGGATCGCTCGCTCGGGCCCACGCCCGAAGTCCTAGCGGGGAACGTCCTCGGCCAGTCGGGGCTCTGGGGTCACGGCATTTCCGGGGACAACCCCATCCTCCTCGTGCGCGTGCTCGAGGGGGATGATCTGGCGCTCGTGCGGCAGACGCTCCGCGCCCAAGACTACTGGCGGTTGAAGGGGTTGGTTGCCGACCTCGTGATCTTGAACGAGCACCCGGTGGGCTATCGAAACGAAATGCACGAGCACCTGAACGTGCTCCTGGAAGGGGGCCCATGGGGCGCGTGGAAGGACAAGCCCGGCGGCGCCTTCCTCTTGACCGGCGACGGCATGGGCCAGGCGGAACGCACCCTCCTTGGCGCGGTCGCGCGCGTCGTGCTGCAAGGAGACGCAGGCAGCCTCGAGGATCAGCTCAACCGCCCGTATCACGAACCGGTGTGGCCGCCCGCGATCGTGATCGATGGCGCGGTGGGCTCCGACGCAGGCGGCGAGCGGGGCGAGGAGATCGAAGTCCCGGAGGTCGTGCTTTGGAACGGCCGCGGTGGCTTCACGCCCGACGGGCGCGAGTACGCGATCGTCTTGAACGGGGCCGAGGAAACCCCGCTTCCCTGGGCCAACGTGCTCGCGAACTCGCGGTTCGGCTCCGTCGTGACCGCCGCAGGGCCATCCTACACGTGGTCCGAGAACAGCCGAGAGAACCGGCTCACCCCGTTCGCCAACGATCCGGCGACCGAGGCCACGGGTGAGGCAATCTACCTGCGCGACGACGAGTCCGGGACATCCTGGGGTGCGACCCCCGGACCGATGCGCCGGTCCCCGAACGGCGGGCGGTGGATCGTCCGGCACGGCGCCGGAGTCACGCGCTACGTACACTTAGAGCGGGGCATCCGCCACGAGCTGGCCATTTTCACGCACCGCTCCGAGCCGGTGCGGTTCGCGCTCCTCACGCTCGCGAATCGGACGAGCCGGCCACGTCGCCTGAGCGTGTTCGGCTACCAGGAGTGGCGGCTCGGCCCGCCGCGCGAAGGCGAGCACATCCACGTGCGAACCGACTTCGACCAGGGCACGTCGACGCTGCTCGCCGAGAACCCGTACAACCAGGACTTCCGGGGCCGCGTCTCGTTCGCGCACGCAGGGCACTTGCGCTCGTTCACCGGGGACCGCACCGAATTCATCGGCCGAAACGGCTCGGTCGCGAGCCCCGCCGCGCTCGGCAGGGTCGAGCTCTCGAATCGGTTCGGCGCGGGTCTCGATCCGTGCGCCGCGCTTCACGTCGCAATGGAGCTTGCCCCGGGCGAGACGCAACAGGTGGTGCTCCTTCTGGGGCAGGGCGAGAATCGAGCCGCCGCGCTCTCCCTTGTTCGCCGCTACGGCGGATCGGTATCCGCCGCGCTCGTGGCACTCGGGGAGGTGGAGGAGTTCTGGGACGGGATCCTCGGCGCGGTGGCGGTTCGCACTCCCGACGATTCCTTCGATCTCATGATGAACCGATGGCTCCTCTACGAATCGATCGCGTGCCGGATTTGGGCGCGCACGGCGTACTACCAACCCGGCGGCGCGTACGGATTCCGCGACCAGCTCCAGGACGTCATGGCGCTATCGTTCGCGGCGCCCGACCAGTTCCGCGATCACCTCCTGCGGGCGGCAGCGCGGCAGTTCGTCGAGGGGGACGTGCAGCACTGGTGGAATCCACATTCGGGTGCCGGCACTCGGACTCGATGCTCCGACGATCTCCTGTGGCTGCCGTTCGCGGTGCTCCACTATCTGAAGACGACCGGCGACGCGGGCATCCTCGAAGAACGGGCGCCATTCTTGGAATCTCCGCCGCTCGGCCCCGATCAGCACGAGGCCTACGGCCATCCGGCTGCGTCCGGCCAAGACGGGACGCTGTACGAGCACTGCGCGCGCGCGATCGACCGGAGCCTGACGTTCGGCCCGCTGGGGCTGCCCTTGATCGCGGGCGGCGACTGGAACGACGGCATGGACCGCGTCGGCCGGCTCGGACAAGGCGAGAGCGTCTGGCTCGGTTGGTTCCAGGGCAAGATCCTGCGCGATTTCGCCACCGTGGCCGAGAGTCGCGGGGACTCGGACCGGTCCGCGCGGTATCGCGGCGAGGCAAGCCGCCTCTCGGGCGTGATGGAGCAGGCGTGGGACGGCGAGTGGTACCGGCGCGCCTACTTCGATGACGGGACGCCGCTCGGTTCGGCGCAGAACGACGAGTGCCGGATCGACTCGATCAGCCAGTCGTGGGCCGTCCTCTCGGGCACCGCGCCCGCCGCTCGCGCCGAACGCGCCATGGACTCCGTGCGGAGCCATCTCGTGCGCCGCGATGCGCGCGTCATCCTGCTCCTGACTCCGCCCTTCGACGTGTCGCATCTCGATCCCGGGTACATCAAGGGATACGTCCCGGGCGTTCGGGAAAACGGCGGTCAGTACACGCATGCCGCGATCTGGGTCGTGATGGCGGTCGCTGCGCTCGGGAGCGGCGACGAGGCCGTCGAGCTCTTCCACATGCTGAATCCGGTGAATCACGCGCGCACGCCGGCGGACGTGACCCGGTACAAGGTGGAACCTTACGTCGTTGCGGCCGACGTCTACGCCCATGCGGCGCACGCCGGCCGCGGCGGGTGGACCTGGTACACAGGATCGGCGAGTTGGATGTACCGCGCCGGCCTGGAGTCCATTCTGGGGATCGAGCGCCGCGGCGCGTTCCTATCCATCGAGCCGTGCATCCCGGCCGCATGGCCAGGATTCTCGGTCGTGATCCGCGTCGGCGGTGCGCACTACCAGATCGAGGTGAAGAATCCGGAGCATCGCTGCTGTGGGATCGCGACCGCGGAACTGGACGGCGTGGCGGTCGATCCGCAGGCAATACCCTTGGTCGACGACGGTCGCACGCACTCCGTGCGCGCTTTGATCGGCGAGCCGGCCGAGGTGGAGTCGTCTTTGCCGTAGGGTGTTCGCGCGAGCCTAACGATCCGGCATCTCTACCCGGACGGACTGGGTGTCCCGGATGTCGATCTTGCTCCTGGGAATGAGGCTCGCGTAGCCCAGCAGCGAGAAGATGAAGGCGTCGGACTGGTCCTGATCGACGATCAGGATGTCGGTGTCGTTCATGCAGAACCGACCGAACTGCGCCCTCCCGCCCTTCAAGTACACGTAGTTCTTGGCGGACGATTCCGGCGCCTGGATGGGGCGGCCAGCAAAACTCAGGTGAACCCCTCTCTCGTCCACTCGGACGCTCGACATCGTTCCGTTGACCCTCGGCGGTGGAAACAAGCCGAAGGGTTTCACCATCATTCGATTCGCGTCGACCATCAGGCTCTTGTTGGGAGGGATCGAAATCATGTGCTCCAACTGCAGTGGCTCCCATTTGATGAGCTTGGTCACCGCGAGGACGCCAAAGAGCTTGAGACCGTCGACGTCGATGACCAGGGTGTTGGTCGCCTGATCGATGCGCAGGTGAGTCTTCATTTTGAACGGAAGCCAGAGGCCCACGTTCACCCGGCCGTCCACACGCACGATGTACTCGCCATCGTCGTGTTCCAGCTTCACCTTGAGATCGCGCACCTTGGAATTGGGGTAGTTGAAGACGCTCTCGTTGAACATGCCCTCCAGCACCTCGGGCCGAATCAACACCACGGACTGCTGCAGGGCCAGATGAAAGGACTCGAGATTGTCGAAGTCGACGGTGCTGCCCTGGTTCGGCACCGCCCGCACGGCCATGTTGCCCGTATCGATGTAGACCCTGTCGGACCACTTGAACTGGACGTTCTGCAGGCGAATGGACACGCCGGACGTCCCGGATACCTGCGTGGTGTCTCCCTCGAGGAAGGTGGTTAGCAGTTTGTCGGATTGGACGTTGGCCGCGCGGATGGCGGCCCGCTGCTGATAGAGGAGGAAGCTCTCGACCGCGGCGACGAGGAGCAGAAGGACGATGACCAGCCGCGTCACGAGGCTCGGTGCTACGGGCACTACATCCCCTTGCGCACGGCGAAACTATCGGGCGTGGAGAAGAAGGCGGTGCGTGTGGAATCGCTCGCGAAGTAGTAGGGCCGGCCCTTGTATTCGAAGCGCGGCGACCTGCGGGAGGGGGTGAATCGTTTCAACGTGACCGGGTCCGTGAGCCGCCGGGCGTAGCGAAGCGGGTCCTTCCGGAAGCGTTCGCGTTCCCAAGCACCCGAAAAGTAGAACAGGTCATGTCCGACGAAGACCCGCATTGTCGAATCCACGACCGCCTTGCGGCCCTTCTCGACCGCGCAGGGCACGCTGATCCTTTGGGCCTTCAGGTACATCTCAGGACCTTTCACGAAGATCCTTGGGCACCCCGCTCAGCAGAATCCCATGGGCACGCCGTTCACGTAGACGGGACGCACCCTTCGGTTGAGTTTCTGCAGGGCGACCATGCAGCGGTCGTTGCCCGAGACGAGCGAGTCCGCGTACTTGATTCGCGGGTGGAGCGTGTCTCCGGTGGCGACGTAGCGCTGGGCCACGGCCGGCGCCGGCGCGAGTAGGAGCGCCGGCACGGCGAGGAAGAGCAGAGCGAGCCGCGGACGAACGAGATTCATCGCCGCATAGGGTACCGATTTGCGCCGCCGGGGCGCAACGGCCTTCAGGGGGCATAGGTGCGGACGAACTGCATCAGGTTCCCATAGTAGCGGTTGAACCCGAGCGTCAGCATTTCTCGAATCGCCTTGTCCTTCGTCCAGCCGCAAGCCTGGATTCGGTAGATGGCGGCCATCGCGCCTGTCCGGTCCTTTCCGCGACGACAGTGGATGAACACCGGTCGTTGGCTGGAGTCGGAGACGATCGAGAGGAAACGGGCGACCTCCTCCATTGTCGGTGCCGTGGACCCGACCAGCCCCGCGCGGATCGGAATCTCGACGTAGCGAATCCCCATTTCCTCCAGGGCGCGGCGCTCGTTCGAGTTTCGACGGAAGCTGACCACGGTCCGATAGCCGCGCTCGCGGAGGAGCCGCAATCCCTGCTCGGTGGGCTGGCCGCCCCGCGCCAACCCGGGCTCGATCTCGAAGAAGTGGGGAAGCCCGCTGTCCCCGAGCGCGCTTTCGAACGGTCGCGGGTCGACGTCGCGGATCGACGATGCCCGAGCCTCGATCGGCCCCAGGGGCACCGACAAGAGGAGTGCGAGGATGGCGACGTGTGCGGCTCTCATCGCTACCTCCCGCGCGTTCGACCCGCGACGTTCAGCGGCAAGCTTTGGCCGACCTCGAGCGGAACGATCTGCGCCCCCAAGCTGTCGACGAGCTCCGAGCGCCATCGTGGGCCCAGGCGTTCGCTCTTCCCGTTGTAGGCGCCGAGATGAATCGGGATCACGACGGGTGCGTCGAGATCGTCGATGGCCCGGAGCGCATCCCGGGAATGTAGGTGGGCATTCAGGTTCAGCAAGACGACGTCGGGGTTGAATTTCGCCGCGACGGTCTCGAATCCGGAAAAGTACTCCGTGTCTCCCGTGTAGTAGATCGTCTCGTGCGCCGTTCGAATCACGTATCCGATCGCCCGTCCGTCCGACCGCGCCTTCAGGGACAACCGGCCCCCGGGATGGTGCGCCGGTACGGCAGTGATGGACCCGCCGCGGAACGGGTATTCGTCCCCTGGTCGCATGACCCAGGCGCGGATTCCGCGCTTCTGGAGGTATCGGGCGGCGGGGTACGGGGCGAGGATCACGGTCGCTCGCGCGAAGCGTGCGAGCGTCGGCGGATCCAGATGATCCTGATGCGCATGCGAGATGAGGATCACGCGCGTCTGGTCGAAGACGTCGCCGGGCGGCGAGGCGATGAGCCGGCGGCGGATG
>DATEND010000096.1:0-3167 GCA_035275245.1 Candidatus Eiseniibacteriota bacterium | reverse complement strand
CCTCCGCGGGACAGGACGCCGATGCGGAGCGCGCCCTCCCAGAAGAGATCGAACGGCGCGGCGGCGTCCGCCGCCGGGTACACCTCGGCCCGCCAACGCTCCCTCAAGTATTCATGATAGGAACCCGCCGTCGCCGCGAGTGGGCCCTTGCCCGTGAACCGCGCCCAGGCGAGTAGCGTGTCCTGCATCGAGCGCACGTCATAGAGGGGCGCGATCGCCGGCTGCGTCAGCGAAAGGACGCCCCGGCGCGGCTCGTGATCGTTCCAGGACTCGAGGTAATGCGTCGTCGGCGCGACGAGATCCGCCAGACGCCCCGTCTCGTCCACGCGATCGGCAAGGCTCCCGATGAACAGGACGCGCTTCGTCGCCTCGGCGAAGCCGACGGCCGCCGGAAGGGTGTACGCCGGATTCACGCCGTGCACCAAGAGCGCCGCGACCTCGCCGGACCGCATCTTCTCGACGAGCTCGATCATCGCTTCGTCCGAGCCGGCCGCCTGGAAGGAGCGCGACGACCCGTCAACGGTGACGCCCTCGTTTCCGAGCGCGCTGTTCAGCAGATTCACCGCCACCTGGAGCGAGACCGCCTGCGCCGCGGGCGCCGCCTGCGGGCCCGCGAGCACGAGGCTCCTTCCACGCGCCTGCCACAATTCCTCGGCGAGCGCCGCGATGGTTCCGGCCTCGAGGTTCGCGTCGGCTTCGACCGCCGCGGCCGGATAACGCCCGACGGCCGCCGTCGCGTCGCCGACCTGAGCGCCGCGCGGCGAACGGACGAGGAGCTCATGCGCCACCGCCATCGCGATCGGGTAGAGATGCTCGGGGCGCGCCAAGACTCGCTGATCGGCGTTCGAGCCCGTCAAGCTCAGCACCGGCTCGATGGCGATGACGCGCGACATCGACCCCGACTCCGGGCGGCGTCGCTTCGCGAAGTCGCGCGCGAACTCGACCGGCGACAAGAACGTGCCGAGCGGATCGGCGCCGAACGTCACGAGAAGGTCGGCCTTGTCCAAGTGGTAGCGCGGCACGAGCCGCTCGCCGTAGGAGAGTTCCTGCGCCTTCGCGATCGCGTCGCTCGAGATCGCGTCGTAGACGACGTGCTCCCCTCCCGGGTATTCCGCGAGGAATCGGGCCGCGAGCGCCTGCGTCGTCGGACTCGCGAGGGTCCCGGTGAGGAGAACCACCTTGCCGCCGCGGTCGCGGGCGCCCTTCAGGGCGCCGGAAGCGCGCTTGTCGATCACGCCCCACGTCGTGGCCTGAGCCTTGCCGTTCGCGCGGTCGACGGTCACGGGACCGCGGAGGCGATCGGGATCGTAGAGGTTCAGGAGCGACGCCTGGCCGCGGGCGCAGAGGCCGCCGCGGCTGACCGGATGATCGGCGTTGCCCTCGAGCTTGATCGGGCGTCCTTCGCGCGTCTTGATCAGGATGCCGCAGGCCGCGGGGCACTCCTCGCACGTGGAGGCGTACCAGAGGGCGTTCCCCGGGCTCGTCTCCTCGGGCGCCTTCACGTACGGCAGGATCTTCTCGACGGGTTTCCGGGAGCATCCCGCCGCCAGGAAGGCGGCGCCGGCGCCGACCAGTTTCAGGAATTCGCGGCGCGACGGATGCTCCGTCTCCTCAGACGGCGTGAGGAATTCACGCTGGCGGAGGGCCTCGACCTCGGGCGCTCCCTCCAACTCCTGGAGCGTGGTCCAGTGCTTTGGAGGGCCGGTCACAGGTGGCACGTGTTGCACTCCTG
Source organism: Candidatus Eiseniibacteriota bacterium (assembly GCA_035275245.1). GTDB lineage: Bacteria > Eisenbacteria > RBG-16-71-46 > SZUA-252 > SZUA-252 > DASQJL01. The sequence continues at coordinate 1,435 of DATEND010000096.1, read as the reverse complement.
CGAAGCGCCGTTCTGGCGATGACATGAGATGCAGAACCCCATCTTGAGGGTCTCCACCTGGCGGATCACGTCCATGGTCTCTACCGGCCCGTGACACGTTTGGCAAGCGATCCCCTTCGCCACGTGCCAGCGATGGCTGAAGTAGACGTAGTCGGGCACGCGATGGACGCGAACCCACTCGACCGGCTTGTCCGCCTGGTAGAGCGCCGTGATCTGCTGAATGGCCGGGCGCTCGGTCCGCGCCACGTTATGGCAATTCATGCAGACGTTCATCGCCGGCACGGTGGCGTGGCGCGAGCGCTCCGCGTTGGAATGGCAGTAGAGGCAGGGAATCTTCCGCGTCCCGGCGTGGAGCTTGTGGCTGAACGCGACGGGTTGTTTCGGCGCGTAGCCGACGTTCGTGAAGGTGTCGAGGAACGCCCAGGCGCCGACGCCCAAGAGGGCAAGGACCAGCAGGGGGATGACCGCTTTCGAGGTACGATCGCTCACCGGTATCGGGTATGCCTTCCTTCGAATTCGGCCTGGGACGAAACGACGGCGGCGGCGAAAAACTTTGTGAATATTGTCACCAACTTTTCCCGGCGTCAAGCATGTTGCGCGATGTAATAGACCCCGAACGCGACACTTGCGAGCGCGGCGCCGTGTCCCATCCAGACCGGCGTCCGCCCCGCCCGGCGGGCCCCGACCACGAACGGAAGGGACATCAAGGCGCTCATCCCCGACATCCCGCCGATCGATCCCAGGCCGAAAATCCCGATATAGACGAGCCCTTCGATCGGGGAGCGAATCGTCGCGAGCACCAGAATCGCGAGTGCGCCGCTTCCGGCCAGCCCGTGGGCGAGACCCACCAGAAACGGGCGTCGCGTGGGCCGCGCGGGTGCTTGGGCCGTGGACCTATCGCGGCGGAGGAGCGCCGAGATCCCCAGGGCGACCAGCATCGCGCCGACGCCCAGCTCGAGCGCGTGGCCGAGCGATTTCGGAAACGGGATGCCGAGCAGCACGACCGCGATGCCGACCAGGAAGAGCGAAAGCCCGTGTCCCACGCCCCACCGGGCGCCGTAAAGGGCGGCGCGCGGGAGGCTTCGCTCCCTGCTCACGATCGTGGCCATCGCGACCAGGTGGTCGGCGTCGAGGGCGTGGCGAAGGCCCAGCGCAAGACCGAGAATCAGCGGCGAGGAGACGCCCGACGGGTCTGGCATGCGCGGCAGAATAGGCGAGCGGCCGCGTTTGCGCCAGGGGGTTCTCGTCCCTATACTCGGCCCTCAGTGACTCCCCCCATCGTGGAACAGATCGCGCGCCGACTCGACCTGCGCGCCCAGACCGGATCCTTCGACTGGCACACGCCGGAAGGCGCCGAGCTGTCCGCCACTGGAGCGGTTGCCCGGCTCGAGGCATCGGGGCTCGGTCGGTTCGAGGCGGCCCGAGCGTGGCTCCA
>DATEND010000095.1:0-3183 GCA_035275245.1 Candidatus Eiseniibacteriota bacterium | reverse complement strand
CGTTACGAGCGTCAAGATGAAGAGAATGCCAAGCACGCCGGGCATAAAGCGTTGCCCCAGAAGCGCTCCCGCGCCGAGCGCCAGGAGGCGCTCCGGGCGCTCCATGATGCCCACCTTGCACTCGAGGCCGAGCCCTTCGGCGCGTGCCCGCGTGTACGAGACCATGAACGAGAGGATCAAGGTCGCGAGGGACAGGATCGCCATGTTGTGGCCGTCGGGATCGCCCCATCGAGCCCCGGACTCGTCGCCGCGGAACCACACCAGCCCGCCCTGGGCGCGCGTGAAGTAGTAGAACGCGAGTCCCGCGAAGAGCGCCCCCTCCCCGATCCGGTCGAGCGTGGAGTCGAGGAACGCGCCGAAGACGCTCACGCGGCCGGTCTGCCGAGCGACGTCCCCGTCCATCATGTCGCAGAGCCCGGCGAGCCCGAGCAGGAACGCCGCGGTGAGAAAATCGCCCCGCGCGAGGAGCATCGCCGCGAGGAGCGAGAAGAAGAGACCGGCGATCGTCAGATGATCCGGCTTGATCCCGCGTTTCGCGAGCGCGCTCGCCAGGGGATGGAACCAGGAGCGTCCCGTCGCCTTCCACGAATCGCTCATGCGTCCTCCTCGTCCTCTTCCTCTTCATCGTCCTGGCGATCGCGGATCGAGCCGCCCACGACCAGGACGAATTCGCCGCGCGGCGGCGCCTCCTCCACCCACGCGAGAAGCGCGCTCAGCGGCCCGCGTCGCGTCTCCTCGAACTTCTTCGTGATCTCCCGCGAGAGCGACGCGGAGCGATCGCCGAGTCCGTCGCGCAGGTCGCGGAGCGACGCGCGAAGGCGGTGCGGCGACTCGAAGAAGATGAGGGTCCGCGGATCGTCGCGCAACTGCTCGATGCGGGCGCGGCGCTTTCCCTGCTTTCGGGGCAAGAAGCCCTCGAACGCGAACCGGTCGGTGGGAAGGCCCGAGACCTCGAGCGCGCAGAGAGCGCTCGACGGGCCGGGCACGGGCACGACCGAGAGCCCGGCCAAGACGGCCGCGCGCACGAGCGTGAATGCCGGATCGGAGATGCCGGGCGAGCCGGCGTCGGAGACGATCGCGACGGACGCGCCGTCTCGAAGCCGCGCGATCAGCTCGGGCGTCCGCGTGTCCTTGTTGTGGTCGTGGTAGGAGACCATCGGTCGGCGCCCGCCGAAGCGGTCGAGCAAACCGGCAGTGTGCCGCGTGTCCTCCGCGGCCAGGACGTCGACGGCGCCCAGGATTCGCTGGGCGCGCGGGGAGAGATCCTCGACGTTTCCGATCGGAGTTCCCACGAGGTAGAGAACGCCGGGCGCCGGCTCCGCGCCCGGGGCCCGTGGACTCATGGGCGCGCGGCGGCCGAGGCGAATCCCACGGCGACACGCCTGAGTGCCGCGATCGTGCGGTCGATCGCGTCGTCGTCCACGTCCAGGTGCGTGACGGCGCGGAAGTGCGAGGGACCGCCGAAGTGGATGATGTGGACGCCCTCGGCCGCGACCGCTTCGACGAACGGTTTCACCCTGTCCGGCCCGGCGAGAATCTCCGCGATCACGATGTTGGTCTCGATGTCGGCGGGATTCACGCGAAGCCCCGGCATCTCGGCGATGGCCTCGGCGAGGCGACGCGCCCGCCGGTGATCCTCGGGGATGCGGTCGCGGTGATGGCGGAGGCCGTGAAGCGCGCCCGCGGCGACGATCCCCACCTGCCGCATGGCGCCGCCGAACGCGCGACGGATGTCCCGCGCCTCGCGCACGAACGCGGCGGTCCCGGCCACGGCGGACCCGAGGGGAGCGCCGAGCCCCTTCGAGTAGCAGACCATCACGGTATCGCCGCACGCGGCGTACTCGCGGAGGGGAATCCCCGTCGCCGCGCTCGCGTTCCAAAGCCGCGCGCCGTCCAGGTGCACCGGACGGCCGCGCTCGTGGGCCGCGCGCGCGATCGCCTGGAGGCGCTCGAGGGGATAGATCGTGCCGGAGCTGTAGTTGTGGGTGTTCTCGACCTCCACGAGCGCGACCCTTGCCTCCGAGGGCGGGCCGTCATCGAGCGCCCGCGCGACCTGGTCGACCGAGATTCGCCCGCGGTCTCCCTCCACCGGCGCGAAGCGGCGGCGCAGGAATTCCGTCACCGCGCGCGCCTCGACCGTGATCGGGTGGCTGTGCCGCTCGAGCAGGATCGCGTCCCCTTCCTGCGTCTGCGCGGCGATCGCACACTCGTTCCCCATGCAGCCGGAGGGAACGAAGAGGGCCGCCTCCTTGCCAAGGAGCGCCGCGGTTTCTTCCTCCAGAAGCCGCACCGTCGGATCGCCGTGAAAGACATCGTCGCCAACGTCGGCCGCGGCCATCGCCCGCCGCATCTCGGGCGTCGGCTTCGTGACGGTGTCGCTGCGCAAATCGATGTAAGTCGTTGTCAGACTGGCCTCGATTGATTGAATCGGTGGAGGGCGGGTGATAGTCTCAATGGACGTGCGGGCACCTTTCCCGCTTCCCGGAGTATAGAGGAGCGAAAGGGAAGCCCCCAAGCCCGACACACCACCAGGAGGAAACCCGATGTTTCTGCCGTTCTGGGATCCCACGATGCTGCTCTTGATCCCGGCCATGATCCTGGCCTTCTACGCGCAGTGGAAGGTGCAGGCCACGTACAAGAAATTCAGCGAGATCGGATCGGCGGCCGGCCGAAACGGCCGCCAGGTCGCCGAGATGATCTTGCGTCAGAATGGGATTCAAGACGTGACCGTCGAGGAGGGACACGGATTCCTCTCCGACCATTACGACCCCATTCACAAGAAGGTCTGCCTCTCGCCGCACAACTACGCCGAGCCCTCGATTTCGGCGCTGGCGGTGGCGGCCCATGAAGTGGGGCACGCGATTCAGCACGCGCACGGGTACGCGCCGCTTCGGCTTCGCACGGCCATTTTCCCGCTCGCGAACATCGGGACCAGCCTCTCCTGGATCTTCATCATCGCGGGGCTCATGTTCGCGCCGGGGTTCGCGCTCGGCGGCGTGAGCCTGCTCGACATCGGAATTCTGCTCTTTTCCTTCGCGGTGATCTTCCAGGTCGTGACGCTCCCCGTCGAGTTCGACGCGAGCAAGCGCGCGCTCGTGCAACTGAACCAGATGGGCTTGGTCGCGCCGGCCGAACAGGCCGGGGCGAAGAAGGTGCTCGACGCGGCCGCGCTCACCTACGTGG
>DATEND010000094.1:0-4539 GCA_035275245.1 Candidatus Eiseniibacteriota bacterium | reverse complement strand
TCGCCAGTTCCTGGTGGAGCGCCATCTGATCTCCAACGATCTGGCGGAGAACGGCAAGCTGCGGGGGCTCCTCGTGCTGCCGGACGAGAGCGTCTCGATGATGGTCAACGAAGAAGACCACCTGAGGCTCCAGGCGCTCTCGTCGGGCTTCCAGCTTCGCTCGGCCTGGGAGGCCGTCAACTCCATCGATGATGAATTGGCGCAGGACCTCGACTATGCTTTCAACGAGGACCTGGGATACTTGACCGCCTGCCCGACGAACGCCGGCACGGGAATGCGGGCGTCGGTGCTGATCCACCTGCCCTCGCTGGTGCTCACCCGGCAAATCGGAAAGGTGCTCCAGGGAATCACGCAGGTGGGGCTCGCGGTGCGCGGCTTCTATGGCGAAGGGTCGCAGATCATGGGGAATTTCTTCCAGATCTCGAACCAAACGACCCTCGGCCAAAGCGAGCGCGAAACCGTCGACAGCTTGGAGCGGGTGACGCGTCAGATCATCGACTACGAGCAGCGGGCGCGCGAGGAGCTCCTGAAGGACGCGCGCGTCCAGATCGAGGACAAGGTGTGGCGCGCGTATGGGACGCTGCGCCACAGTCGCGTGATTTCGTCACAGGAAGTGATCAACCTCTCCTCGGCGGTGCGCTTCGGTGTGGCGCTCAATATGGAGGGGTTGACGGACGTCCAGACGCTGAACGAGATGCTGATTCGGACCCAGCCCGCGCATCTGCAGCTCTTCACGGGGCGCGAGATGGAACAACGAGAACGAAACGTGATCCGCGCCGACTACGTCCGCCGCCTCTTGAACGGCGACGCCGATCGTTCGGACGACGCGGCCAGCACCAACTAGAAAACGGCGGAGGGGGCTTACGATGCACGACAAGTTCACGGAGCGCGTGCGGAAGGTGATGTTCCTCGCACGCGAGGAGCCCGCCATGCGTCAGCACGACTACGTCGGCACCGAGCACCTTCTCCTCGGCGTGATTCGGGAGGGAGAGGGAATCGCGGCCACCGTGCTGAATAACCTGGGCCTCGATCTCGACGCCATTCGCCAGGCGGTGGAGAGCATGGTCGCCTCGACCGGCGGCACGCTCACGATCGGCGAGATCCCGTTCACGCCTCGTGCGAAGCGGGTGCTGGAGCTGTCGGTGGACGAGGCGCGCCAGCTCGGCCACAACTACGTGGGAACCGAGCATCTTCTCCTCGGGTTGATCCGCGAGGGCGAGGGCGTCGCGGCGCGCGTGCTCCTCGAGCTCGGCGTCGACCGGAAGAAGGTGCGCGAGGAGACGCTGAAGCTCCTCGGTGGGACACCGTCCGTCTCGCAGCCCGAGCGGGAAGGCAAAGTCGAGACCCCCGCCCTGAACCAGTTCGGTCGCGACCTGACCGCTCTGGCCCGGGAGAACAAGCTCGACCCGATCATCGGCCGCGAATCCGAGATCGAGCGGGTGATCCAGGTGCTCTCGCGCCGCAAGAAGAACAACCCGATCCTGATCGGCGAGCCCGGCGTGGGCAAGACGGCCATCGCCGAGGGGCTGGCCGAGCGGATCGTGGAGAATCGCGTGCCGGAGACGCTCAAGGACAAGCGGATCGTGACGCTCGACCTGGCCGCGGTTGTGGCCGGAACGAAGTACCGGGGCCAATTCGAGGAGCGGCTCAAGGCCGTGATGAACGAGATCCGCGAATCCAAGGACACGATCATCTTCATCGACGAGCTCCACACCATCGTCGGGGCGGGCGGGGCCGAGGGCGCCATCGACGCCTCGAACATGCTGAAGCCGGCCCTGGCGCGCGGCGAGCTGCAGTGCATCGGGGCGACCACGCTCGACGAATTCCGCAAGTACATCGAGAAGGACGGCGCCCTGGAGCGCCGGTTCCAGCCGATCATGGTCGACCCGCCTTCGGTGGACGAGACGATTCAGATCATCATGGGTCTTCGCGACAAGTACGAGGCCCATCACGGCTCGAAGTACACGGACGGCGCGATCGTCGCCGCCGTCAAGATGGCCGACCGTTACATCAACGACCGCTTCCTGCCCGACAAAGCGATCGACGTCATCGACGAGGCGGGCGCCTGTGCGCGCCTGTCGATTTCCGCCATCCCGACCGAGGTTCGCGAGCTGGAGAAGCAGGTCGAGGAGGTCGCGAAGGAGAAGGAAGCCGCGATTCAGCAGCAGGAGTTCGAGAAGGCGGCCCGCTTCCGCGACAAGGAGAAGGAACTCCGCGCGAAGCTTCGCGAGAACAAGAAGAATTGGAACGAGATCAAGCACGAGACCGAGGTGTCCGTGGACGCGGATCTGATCGCGCAGGTCATCTCGCGGATGACGGGCATTCCGATCTCCCGCATCGAGGAGAAGGAGTCGGAGAAGCTCCTCCGGATGGAAGAAGAGATCCGGAAGTCGATCGTGGGCCAGGACGAGGCGGTGGCGGCGGTCAGCCGCGCGATCCGCCGGAACCGCGCCGGGCTTCGCGATCCGCGCCGGCCAATCGGGTCGTTCATCTTCCTGGGCCCGACCGGGGTCGGGAAGACGGAGTTGGCGCGCGTTCTGGCGCGCTTCCTGTTCGACGACCCCGACGCCTTGATCCGGGTCGACATGTCCGAATACATGGAGAAGTTCTCGGTCTCGCGCCTGATCGGCGCGCCCCCGGGATACGTGGGCCACGAAGAGGGCGGCCAGCTGACCGAGAAGGTTCGGCGGAAGCCCTACTCGGTGGTGCTCTTGGACGAGATCGAGAAGGCGCACCCCGACGTGTTCAACATTCTCCTGCAAGTGCTCGACGACGGCATCTTGACGGACAGCCTGCGCCGGAAAGTCGACTTCAAGAACACGGTCATGATCATGACCTCGAACCTGGGCGCCCGGCAGATCAAGGGGGCGCACAGCCTCGGATTCCAGCAGCGGAGCGAGGACTCGACGTACGAGAACATGAAGCGGACGATCCTCGAGGAGCTGAAGCGCGCCTTCAATCCGGAGTTCCTGAACCGGATCGACGAGGCAATTGTGTTCCATCCGCTCGATCGGCCGCAGATGGAGTCGATCACGCAAATCCTGCTCGAGCAGGTCTCGAGCCGGCTCAAGACCGCCGGCGTGAAGATCGGATTCGAGCCGTCCGTGGTCGACCTCCTGGTGGAAAAGGGGTTCGACGCGGCGCTCGGCGCGCGGCCCTTGAAGCGCGCCATTCAAAAGCTCATCGAGGACCCCCTCTCGGAACACGTGTTGCGCGGCAAGCTCAAGGAAGGCAGCGACGTGCTGATCACGCGCACAGGCGACGAGCTGACGTTCGCCTCTTGACCCAAATCAAGCGAGGCACGGAAGCCAAGCGCATCGCCCTGGCCGCCCTCGTGGCGGCCCAGATCCTCGGCGCGGGCGCCGCTCGGGCGCAGGCGCCGGATTCCACCGCGGTCCGAATGGCGCCGCCCGACACCGCGGCGTCGCGGCAGCGCATGGAGCCGTTGCCCAGCGCCCCGCCGCAAACCTCCAGCGTCATCGGGACGATCCGGGCCGCCGGGTTCGTCCACGTCGACTCCCTCGTCATCACCCGAACGTTCGGGCTCTCCCCGGGCGATCCGTACGACCGTTCCGCGATCGCGGACGGAGTTCGCCGGCTCTTCGCGACGGGCCTCTTCACCGACGTGGATGTGGTCGACAATCCGATCGGCCCCGGGAACAGTACGGACCTCCTGATCCAGGTCTCCGAGCGCCCGCGGATCCAGACCCTCGAGTTCCGGGGGGTCAAGAAGATCGAAGAGTCGACGCTCCGCGGAAAGCTCACCGCCGCGAGCGGCCAATTGCTCGACCAGGGAACGCTCGATCTGGACGTCCGGAAGATTCAGGACGCCTACGCGGAGGAGGGCTATTCGCGCGCGAAGGTCACCGCCCTGACGCAGAACTCCGGGCGCGGCGTCGTGACCGTCACCTTCCAGGTGAACGAGGGCTCCAAGCTCAAGGTGAGGGGCATTCAGATCCACGGCGCGAACGCGCTCCCGGACGAGGGCCTCCGAAAGTCGATGAAGAGCAAGACGCCGGCCCTGCTCCGAAGCGGCACGTACAAGCCCTCGCAGCTCGAGCAGGACGAGACGCAGCTGCGGCTCTACATGCGGAGCCGCGGTTATCGGGACGGCGAAGTCGATTCCATCCGCGCCGTCGAGACCTCGGACGGCAAGGGAGTGGTCCTTCACGTCTACGCGCGGGAGGGTCCCCGATACCGCTTCGGGCACGTAACGTGGTCGGGGAACAAGTCCGTGCCGACGACGGCCCTGACCCTGATCAGCGTGCCGCGCGCGGGCGCGCCGTACAACGAGACGCAGATCCAGAAGACCCTCGAGTCCGCCTACACGCTCTACCAGGAGCAGGGCTACCTCTTCCTCAACATCGATCCGCGCTTCACCGATCGCGATTCCATCGTGGACGTCGACTTCGTCATCCAAGAAGGGGCGCGGTCCCGCGTCGCCGATCTCAAGATCGTCGGGAACACGAGGACCAAGGAGAACGTGATCCGCCGCGAGGCGTCGGTTCGGCCCGGCGACAGTTTCCGCCGGTCCTCCTT
>DATEND010000093.1:0-2003 GCA_035275245.1 Candidatus Eiseniibacteriota bacterium | reverse complement strand
GCTCATGACGCCGCTCGCCGCATAGACGAGCTGCGCCGAGGCGTGGCGGTGGCGGCGGATCACGTGCCCGGCCGGGAAGTCGGTCGCGTAGCCCACGAGCGGCGCCGTCATCTCGACCAGGGACACGAGCGGCGCGCGGCGCGTTCGCGACATCGATTGGCAGGATACGGCAAGACGGACACGCGGCGCGAGGGCTATGCTCCGCCGCATGAACACATTCCACCGCTGGTACTGTCGCACGAGCCACTGGCGCCGCACGGTCGAGGAACGGCTCCTCCCCTGGGCACTGGGAGACGCGGACCTGGGAACGGACGTGCTCGAGATCGGCCCCGGGCCGGGCCTCACGACCGACGTCCTCGCACGCCGCGTCCCGCGGCTCACGGCGCTCGAGATCGACGCGACGCTCGCGACCGCGCTACGCCGGCGGCACGGAGGCCCGGTGCGCGTCGTCGAGGGCGACGCCACGGCCATGCCGTTTCCCGACTCGTCCTTCTCGGGCGCGGTGGCGTTCACGATGCTCCACCACGTCCCGTCGGCGGCCGCTCAGGACCGCCTGCTCGGCGAGGTGCGTCGCGTGCTCAGGCCGGGCGGAATCTTCGCGGGGTCCGACAGCACGCCGAGCCTCGTCTTCCGTCTCGCCCACTTCCACGACACGATGCAGCTCGTCGATCCGGACGGCTTCGCGGAGCGCCTGGCGCGGGCCGGCTTCCTCGACCCCGTCGTCAGGACGGGACGTGGTGCATTCCGCTTTCGCGCAAGGAGATGAGGTCCCAGCGATCACGGAGCAGATGCCGGCGGAGTGCGCTCGATTCGAACCCGAGCGCGTCGCAGATGCACTCGAAGGAGAACGGCCAGCGATGATCGCGCGCCGCCACCCAGGCACGCGCGCGCGCCGCGAGCAGGCCACGCGAGTGGCCCGGATACCCCTGGCCCATGAGGCAGCGGATCGCGTCCTCGAGGACGGCGCACATCAGCGCCCGCTCGCCCCGCCCCCGCATGAGCGCCGCATCGGGATCGGATTCCCAGGGCCGCTCCGCGGGAGGGTCCGGGGACGGCGAGTACGCCATCCCCGGCTCTTCAGGCGAGAGGCAATTGGCAAGGAGAGGCGATGACATCGTGGAGTCGGAATGCGGCCGATGAATTAAGCAAGCACGGTGCCGTCGAACGTTCCGCGGAATCTCCCGATAGTTCCAGCGACTTCCCGAGCGTCCTGCGAATCTGGGGCGTAGCGTTTCGCCCCGCGGGGCCACTTGGCCGCCCCACGCGTGACCGCGTGCGAACGCGCGCGCGAGACTCTCTCCCTCGTGGGCGAGGGCGCGACGACCTCGACGGTCGATCCGCGCTGTGCGCCCGCGCCACGCTTCCGGGTCCTTGACGGCCGGGAAGACGCCGGGTCATGTTCGACGCATGCGCTCCTTCGCGATCGCGATCTGTGCGACGGCGCTCGGTGCCGCGCTGGCATCGGCCGACGCACCGCCCGCCGCCATCAAGGCCGCGCCGCTCGACATCCAGGTGCGCTCCGCGCAGACGGCGTCGTCGTTCCCGGTGTACACGGGCTCCGGCACGGCCATCCGCGCGGCCGACGGCGAGATGCCCGGCGTCATCGTCGCCCGCGACCTCGAGAGCCCGAAGACCTCGAACTATCTCCGCGCCGCGATCACGGCCGACGAGGGGCGAACGCTGGTGAAGGTGGGCGTCGAGGTGGCGAACACCGGCAAGACACCGGTCGCGTTCCGCTACGGCGATCTCGCGATCGCGGCTCCCGGCGCCGTCCTGATGGCGCTCGGCGAGGGCGATCACCCCTTCACGAAGGACGAGGCGGTCCTCACGAAGATCAAGGGCGCGACGCGTGAGATTCCCGGCGGCGAGAAGCTGCGCCTGGTCTACGTCTACTCGCTCAAGAGCCCGTCGGCGCCGGGGAAGCTCGTGTACAAGGGCAAGCAGGGCGTCGAGCTGAAGGACGTCGCGAAGCCCGCTGCCTGATCGCGTCTGCGGTTTTCGCT
>DATEND010000092.1:0-2017 GCA_035275245.1 Candidatus Eiseniibacteriota bacterium | reverse complement strand
GCTGAAGACCCAGGGGTGCCCCGAGCGGATCCGGCGCTCTTGGTTCTTGGCGAGCCGGATGACGGCCGTCGTTGCGGGAAGTCCGGTCACTTCGCTGCCCGGCGCGCGGCCTTCGGCGCGGGCGCCAGGCCCAGGTAGCCGATCAGCTTGTTCACGAGCTTCGCCGCGAAAAAGTCGGAGACGATCTGCCCCGGAATGGGGCAAAGCTCCACGACGTCCATGCCCACGACCTGCCGACGCTCGAACACCGCGCGTAGGAGGGTCAGCCCCTCGTCCCACGTGAGCCCACCGGGCTCGGGCGTGCCGACGCCGGGCACGAACGCCGGGTCGTAGGCGTCCAGGTCGATGGTGACGTACACCGGGTTCCCCAGCTCCGCCAGGATCGCCTCGACCGAGAGCCCCTTCGCGCGAATCTCGCGGGCGAGGAAGACCGGCGCCTTCTCGGCATGCACGTAGTCGGCTTCCTCGCGGGAAACGCTCCGGATGCCGACCGCCACGGTCGGGACGCCGAGGTCCCGGATCCGTCGCATGACCGAGGCGTGGCTCAGCTTCGTGCCCTGATAGGAGTCGCGCAAATCGAGGTGGGCGTCGAGCTGGAGCACGCACAGGCCGGGATAGCGGTCGCGCAGGGCGGCGACCGGGGCGAGCGTCAGCGAGTGCTCCCCGCCCAGCGTGAGCGGCACGATCCCCTTCGCGGCCACCTCGTCGACGGTTCGCCCGAGCCGGCGGAGGCCGGCTTCGACGTCGGCGGGCTCGATCTCGATCTCCGAGAGGGTGGCGACGCCGATGTCGAACGGTTCGCGGTCCAGCTCCTCGTCGTAGAACTCCACCTGCCGGGAGGCCTCGAGGATGGCGCGGGGACCGAAGCGGGTCCCAGGGAGGTAGGACGTCGTCTGGTCGAACGGGGCCGGAATGACCGCGACTCGGGCCTTGGCGAGTCGGGATTCCTCGGCGGGGACTCCGAGGAAGAGGAGGGGGTCGGGCGGGGCGAGACGCGGACGGTCGAGTCGGGACACCGGGAACTCCCTCGTAAAAGGCACTCCGCGCGGCGGTCGGCCGCGCGGAGCGAAATGCGGACGCTTATGAGAGAACGCGGCTAGAAGTCGTCCTCGTCCTCTTCGTCCTCGAAGTCGTCATCATCGTCCTCATCTTCGTCGTCGTCATCATCCAAATCTTCGTCTTCGTCCTCGAACTCCTCGTCCTCGTCGTCCTCATCCTCGAACGGATCACGATCACCCCAGACGTCCGGGTTGCGGCGGGAAGAAAACTCGTACGGTTCGTTACCCTCGATGTTCTGCCACATTATCGTGGACTCCTCAGAATAGCCGGTTCACGGTTGCGTGCGGGGAACCTGAAAAACCGCGTCGGGAAATTAAGTAGCCCCGGAAGGGGCGTCAACGGAAATCGGAGCGGTTTCGGAACAGATTTCTAAGCCATTGCCCCGTAGGCCGTTCGAGAAGCACCCCGAATGCTAGGCGGCGGTTCCCTCTCCGAACTGCTTCTCGTAGAGATCGTAGCGCTGTACGACGCTCATGCCCACTGCCTCATAGAGCCGGGTCGCCCCCGTTTCGTTGGCGGAGTCCACGCCAAGGCTGACGCGCCCGAGGCCCATCGCCGCGAAACGCGCGAATGCGTCGAGGAGGAGCGCGCGGCCGATGCCGCGTCCCCGCCAATCGCGCCGCACGCCCAGCTCCCGGACCCACCCGGTCTCCTCGAAGCGAAACGGGAGGAGCGCGCCGGCCACCTCGTCGCCGTCCCACGCGAGCATGCAGATCTCGGGGGAGAACTCGGGATGCTTGAGGTGCCGGTCCACCCAATCCTCGTGGGACTGGAGCGCGAAGCCAAAGTGTTCGGTGAACGACTCCTGAAGTGCCGCCTCGATCGCATGGTCGTCCACGCCGGGGCGGTAGAGTCGAGGGACGATTCCGCTGGGCCAGCGCGCCTCCGGCGAGCGGCCGCCCAACTCGACCGACATGCGGAAGAAAGTCCGCACGCGCTCGAAGCCGCGGGCCTTGAG
>DATEND010000091.1:0-12849 GCA_035275245.1 Candidatus Eiseniibacteriota bacterium | reverse complement strand
CGAGACCGGGGCGTACCCGGCCGACCAATGGCGGTGGGGGGCCGGCACGACGGACCCGATCACGCCGGTCAACGCGACGGAGTTCCAGGGTTCCATCGTGGACGGCGACAACTTTGGGTCCGAGACCCATCCTTCCGCCGGCCTGGCCGAGGACTTCTTCAACAACGGATCGGGGTGGGTTCGCGACGCGGCGTCCCCGACGAATCACCCCTACATGCTCGAGCCGAACTTCGTCCCAGGCTCCTTCGTGCCGCTCTTCCTAGCCAACAAGGGATCGCGCGACACGCGACTCAACCGCGGGAAGCCGGTCCCCTACGTGATCTGGCGCTATGTCGCCCGGCCGATCGAGATGTGCGACAGCCTGAGCCCGATTCGCGTCGACGACTCCTCGGTTCGCGACAAGACGTGGAACCCGGGCGACACGACCCCTTCCTTCCTTCACGGGTTCCCGGATTCGGCGGAGCAGTTCAGCCAGACCGACGTGCTGGCTCGCTCTTCGTACGAGATGGGGAAGTGGTCCCTGGAGCTTAGACGGCTCCTGGAGCCGCGCCGGCCGGACGTCAACGGCGTTCGCTCACCCCCGCGACCGGACGACGTCGTTCTCGTTCCCGGGCGCACCTATGGATTGAAGATCACGGTATTCAACGCGACGAAGACCCTGAGCTCCGCCTCGTCCATCATTCCCCTCTACATCAAGCCGAGACCCTAAGACCCCGATGAGAATTCGAACCGCGTATCCGACCTCGCTCGCGTTCACGGTTTCGCTCCTCGCCTTGAGCCTCGCGACCCCCGTCGCGGCGCAGGTCGCGGAAACGTGGCTCCGCGCCACGCCAATCGAGGCGCTCGGACCCTGGCCGTCGAGCCGCCTTCTGGCGATGGGCGACATGCGTCTCGCCGCCGATGACCGGACGTATCGCTTCAATTCCTTCGACTACGGCGCCAACCCGGCGGGTCTTTTGGGCGCGCGCGACACGTCATGGGCGGAGCAAGGAAGCGAGTACACGGACTTCAACAACGAGTACTACGGGCAGTCGCACAGCGCCGTGCTCCGACGAAGCGGATTCCGCGGCGCCATCGACGGCACCAGGAATTGGGCCCTCGGGGCAGAGTTCCTGTATTCGACGATGGTGTCGAGCCGGCACGACGAGTTCACGACGCCGGACAACGCGAGGTTCATCCGCGATTTCGACATGCCCTTCGCCGCGAGTTCCCAGCCGATCACGGGCGATCGCACGTTCGGCGCGGGCGTGCGGTATCCGGCGCTCTCGTTGACCTACGCCCGCCGCTTCCGATCCTGGCTGACCCTGGGCGCGCGCTTCGGCTATCGCGAGGAAAGCGAAGATCGCCGCCTCATAGATCCGTACGACCTCGACGCGTCAGCGAAGGCCACCGAATACTCCGGCGGCGCCTCCGCCCGCCTTCCCGGCCCGCTCCGGAGGGCGACCCTTTCCGCGTTCGGCCGTTACGTCAGCAACAAGGTGACGGCTCGAAGCGAATCGCCCTTGAACGACGACGAGTACGCGTGGAGCCGCCCCGAGGTCGGGTACGGCGCCCAGATCGTCGTGCGGTCGGGGATCGTGCGCGCGGTCATAGACGGACGACATCGGTCCTACGACGGGGAACAAATCGCGCGCGTCAATTGGGCGCCGCAGTTCTTCTTGAATCCGTTCCCAGGCGAGACCGATCCCAGTTTCGTCTTCAAGCGGAGATGGTCTTCGTTCCTGAGCGGGTTCCGGCACAACGAGGGAAGCACGCTCTGGAGCGTCGACATTCCCGGCACGCCGGCCCGCCTCGGAATGGAGTACGCGATCTACCGTGACTACCAGTGGATTCGACCCAATCCGCTCGTGTTTCAGATGTCCTTGCCGCTCGACGTCCGTCGGCTTGGGTATCGTGCGGGGGGCGGCGTGGCGTTCGACCTTCCCGACGGAGGCGGAACCGTCGCCACCGAGGTACGCTTGGCCCGTGACTTCCGCGCCGACCTGACCGGGGCGCTGCCGGACATCGCCACGAGCACGCTCTCATACCACTTCGGAGGAGAGTACCGGGTGCTGACCCGACTCCAAGTGCGCGGGGGCGTCGTCTTCCTGCGCCAGGATCCCGATCGGCGCGACGGGCTCCCTCCCAACAAGGGCATACAGCTCACGGCGGGCGCCGGCTACTTCTGGGACGCCCTCGACGCCCAGATCGACTTGGCGGGGGCGCACGAGCACTTCCGTTTCTCGCCCCTGGATCCCTCCAGGGAAATCGGCTACGGGGATCGCCTGATCCTCACGCTCACCCGCCTCTTCTAGCTCTCGGCCCCGTTTGAGCGACCTGGAACGCATCGCGCTCGATACCGCGATGCGTCGCGGGGCGGGCTACTGCGACGCCCGGCTCGTCGATCAGAAGCGGGAAGATCTCACCGTCAAGGACGGTCAGGTCGCGAGCCTCGAGCAGACCGAATCGCGCGGGCTCGGCGTTCGAGTCCTGGTGGATGGAGCGTGGGGCTACGCCGCCACGGACGAAATGACCGACGACGGCGCCGCCGCGTGCGCGGCGCGAGCCGTGGCGATCGGGCGTGCGAGCGCGAGCGTGCTCGCGAAGGCGGTGCGCCTCGCCCCCGAGCCGCCGCAAACCATCGTGTGGGCCTCTCCGTGCGCCATCGACCCGTTCGAGGTGCCGCTCACGCGGAAGCTGGACTTGCTCTTCGCGGTCGACGCGGCGCTTCGTGGCGTACGCGGCGTGACCATCGCCGAATCCAACCTGACCTTCGTTCGGAAGCGGCAGCGCTTCCTCTCGTCGGAAGGAAGCGACATCGACCAGACGATCACGCGGTCGGGCGGCGGCTACGCCGCGACGGCAGTGTCGGGGAACGAAGTGCAACGCCGCTCCTTCCCGCAGGCGGAGGGATACCACCAGACGCGCGGCTGGGAATTCATCGAGTCGGTGCCGTGGGTGGAGCAGGCGCCCCGAATCGGCGAGGAAGCTGCGGCCCTCCTTCGCGCGGACCAATGTCCGGCCGGGAAGTTCGACGTGATCCTCGAGGGGTCGCAGCTCGCGCTCCAGATCCACGAGTCGGTCGGCCATCCCACGGAGCTCGATCGCGTGCTCGGGATGGAGGCGAACTACGCGGGCACCTCCTTCCTGACGCTCGACAAGAAGGGAACCCTGCGGTTCGGATCAAATCATGTAAATCTCGTCGCCGACGCCACGCTGCCGAACGGTCTCGCCACGTTCGCGTTCGACGACGAGGGGGTCGCGGCACAGCGGTGGCACATCGTCCGCCAGGGAATGTTCGAGGGCTATCTCACGTCGCGGGAGTTGGCCCACACGGTCGGGGACGACCGGAGCCGCGGCTGTGTTCGATCCGACGGATGGCATCACATCCCGATGATCCGGATGGTGAACCTGAGCCTGATGCCGGGCGCCGGATCGCTCGAGGACCTTCTCGGCGACACCGAGCACGGGATCTACATGGAAACGAATCGTTCGTGGTCGATCGACCAGCTCCGCTACAACTTCCAGTTCAAGACGGAACTCGCGTGGGAGATCAAGCGGGGCAAGCGCGTTCGAATGCTCAAGAATCCCACGTATCAGGGGATCACGCCCGTTTTCTGGAATTCGTGCGACCACGTTTGCGGTGAAGCCGAGTGGCGCCCGTGGAGCATCGTGAACTGCGGAAAGGGACAGCCCGGCCAGGTGGCGGACATGACGCACGGTGCCGCGCCGACCCGCTTCCGCGGCGTGATGGTCGGAGCCGGCTACGATGAATAGCGCCGACGCGCAGGCGATTCTCGAGCGGGCCGTCGCGCCGCTGGACGGCCGCGAGTTCGAGGCCGTGCTCGGCGGCGGCGTGTCCGAGCTCACGCGATTCGCGAACAACGAGATCACCCAAAACGTTTCCGAGCGCCGCTACGTGCTCTCCGTTCGAGTGGCGCGCGGGCTTCGAACGGGGCGCGCCACCGGGAACGATCTTTCGGCCGAAGGGATCGCGCGGCTTCGCGCTCAGGCCGACGCGGCGGCGGCGCTCTCGCCGGAAATCTCGAACCTCCTACCCGTCACCGCGCGGCAAGAGTATCGCGCGGTGTCGGGCGTCGATTCGGATACGTCGTCGCTCGGACCCGAGGGGCGCGCGCGCGAGGTGTCCCGCGCCGTCGCGCGCTGCCGCGCCGCCGGCGTCGACGCGGCGGGTATCTACGAGACCGGGTTCGGGACGATCGGCGACTACGGAATGCTCGGACCACTCGCGATCGCGAATTCCAAGGGGCTTTACGCATACCACCAGGGAACGGACGCGTCCTTTCGAATCTCGGCGCTGGACGGAACGGCATCGGGCTGGGCGGGCGCGGAGTCGCATCGCGCTTCGGACATCGACGGCGAGGCGCTCGCCGATCGCGCGATCCAAAAGTGCGTCGGGTCGCGATCTCCGGCCGTGTGGAAGCCCGGGAGCTACACGGTCGTGCTCGAGCCGGCCGCGGTCGCGGATCTACTCCAAGACATGGCGTGGATTTCCTTCGGTGCGCTGGCGGTCCAGGAGGGCCGCTCCTTCCTCACGGGCCGGCTCGGCTCGCGCGTGCTCGGCGAAAACATCACGATCCGGGATGACGCCTATCATCCGCTCCACCAGGGCTGCCCATTCGACGCCGAAGGCGTGCCGACCCGCCCGGTGACGATCGTTGAAGCTGGTATCGCTAAGGGTCCCGTGTATGACCGGCAGACCGCGGCGAAGGACGGGCTCGAATCCACCGGACACGGACTACAGACTCCGAATCCGATCGGCCCCCTCACATCGAATTTGGTCCTCGAGGGAGGCAAAGGGTCGGTCGATGACTTGGTCAAGGGCGTGGAGCGCGGCCTGCTCGTGACTCGGGTCTGGTACACGAACGTGGTCGACCCGATGACCGTCACGCTGACCGGAATGACCCGGGACGGCCTCTTCGCCATTCAGGACGGCAAGTTAGCGGGGGCAGTACGGAACTTCCGATTCAATCAGAGCATCGTCCGGATGCTGACCGAGGTGGAGGCGATGTCCGCCGTGCAGCGGATCGAGGGGGTGGTCTGCCCCGGCCTCCGAGTCCGCTCGTTCCATATGTCCAGCGCGACCGAATTTTGAAAAAAAAGCCTTGCAGACTGGATAAATGTGAATATACTTCCCACTTAGAGGCGCGAAGTACTGTTCCGCCGGGCGCCTTCGAAGATTGTCCCCCCTCTGAAGTGCATGTTGGTCCCCCGAGATTTTGCTGTGACGATTTGCCTGTGAATGGGCGCCGGTACCGGTTGTGTCGAGGAACCATGCCACGCTTCCAACCAAGCACGGCTCATGGATTTGCCTTGACGGTACCGCGCCTGAGCGGCCTAGAATCAACCACTTGCATTTTACAGTCCCGCCGCAAATTTGCGAAAGGAGCGCCTCACGCCATGCCGAGCCTGATGCCCCGACGTCGCGGCCGCGCCACGGCTTTGCCGCTGTCGACCGCCGCGCTCCTCGTTCTCCTCGCTGTAACGCTGACCGCGGCCACCGCGCAGGCGCAAACGGGCACGATCACCGGAAAGGTCGTCGATGAAGGAGGCGTGCCGCTTTCGAACGCGAGCGTGATCCTGCTCGGAAAGCAGATGGGCGCGCCGACGAACGCGGACGGCAAGTTCACGCTGGTCAAGGTGCCGGTCGGCACCTACACGATTCGCGCGATGATGGTCGGAAAGCAGCGCGCCGAGAAGAGCGTTACCGTCGATGCCAACCGCACGGTCGTTCTCGAATTCCAGCTCCTCGAGGAAGCCGTGAAGATGAAGGTGGTGGAGGTCAAAGCGGATAAGAAGATGGCGATCCGGAAGGACGCCTCCACCAAGCAGACCGTCACGTCGGAAGACCTCCGCTCGCTTCCGGTCGACTCCTACAAGGACGCCATCTCGCTCAAAGCCGGCGTCATCAGCCAGGGCGGGGAACTCCACTTCCGAGGCGGCCGCGCCGACGAGGTGCTCACGATCGTGAACGGCATCGCGAGCCGGAATCCACTCCGCGCCGAGGGCGTCGACCTGGGCCTCCTCGCGGTTTCGTCCAGCGAGCAGGTGCTCGGCGGGATGGACGCGCAATACGGAAACGCGCTCTCCGGCGTCATCGCCCTCACCACGCGCGAGGGCGGGGACCACTTCAGCGGCGAAGTCCGCTACTTCACGGACCGCTACGGCGAAGAGGACAAGTCGTTCAATAACTTCGAGCGCTTGAGTCTCGGGTTCGGCGGCCCCTTCCTGTTCCCGAACACGAACTACTACGTGTCCTTCGAGGGAACCTACTCGGACACCTATCTCCGGAACACGTCGCGGCATCGGGAGCACCGGTTCCTCGACTTCATCCGCATCGGAAACAAGCAGTCGAACGCGACGAACTTCTCGAGCAAACTGACGTGGAAGGTCTCGCCCAACCAGAAGCTGAACCTCGAATTGATCCGAAACGCCTCGCTGACGGGCCGCTTCCACAATCGGTGGAACCGGGAGGGCTTCGTTCAGCTTCGGGCCGACAGCACCGCCCCCACGGACGGGAGCATCACGCAGCGATATGGAACGTGGGCGTACTACCAGGTGGACTCGACCTTCATCCCGATGAACACGGCGGACCATCTACCGGTGCGGGACGAGGACTACCAGCAGGTCGCCCTCACGTGGCGGCACACCCTCGGCATCGGGACGATCTACAACGTTCGCGCCTCGCGACAGGAGTGGAAGGCGACCCAGGACGTGCTGGACCGCCAGCTGTGGGAGTACCAGCAGCAGCCGAACCAGTATTACGACCCGCTGAATCGGATCGACGGCGCCTACTACGTCACGAACGGCGACTACCCCTTCTATGAACGGCGGAAGACGTCGACCTACACGCTGAACGCGGACCTCTCGAAGAAGATCGGGACGCACAACTTCATGTTCGGCGGCGACGTCAACTACAACAGCCTGCAGTACCTCCTCACGCAGTTCCCGAACGTGCTCGACGTGAACGGGAACTACGGCGCGACGCGCGACGAGTTCACGAACTACAACCCGGAAGGCTCGCTCTTCGCGCAGGACCGCTGGGAGTACGAGGGCATGGTCCTGAACGCGGGCATCCGTTACGACAACTTCTCGGTGGGGAATCAGGTCGATCCGGCGACGGTCATCGATCCTGTGAAGACCCAGATCAGCCCCCGAATCGGGATCGCCTATCCGGTCTCCGACCGCGACGTCATGAGCTTCCACTACGGGCGGCTCTTCCAGGTGCCGGATCGCCTCTTCATCTATCAGGGACGAAACATCTCGGCGGAGGCGCGGGGGAACCCGAATCTCGAGCCCGAGACGACGATTTCCTACCAGCTCGGCGTGCAGCATCTCTTCAGCAAGGAGATCTACGGGCAGTTCGGCGTCTACTTCAAAGACATCTTCGGGCTCCTGACGACGGTCGACCAGGAGATTCCCGGTTTCGCGGTCACGGTCCCGACCCGCGTGAACGGCGACTACGCCTCCTCGCGCGGCATCGAGTTCACGCTCATCAAGCGCCACAGCCACGGGTTCTCCGGCGAGATCAACTACACCTTCGGAAACGCGACGGGAACGGCGTCGGATCCGAACCGCGCTTTGGCCTCGACCGGCAACCTCCGCGACCAGTTCAAGCCGACGTCCGAGCAGCCGCTCGACTGGGATCAGCGGCACAGCGTCTCGGCGACGCTGCGGCTTGGAAACGAGAAGGACTGGGCGGCCTCGTTCGTCTACCAGTTCGGCACGGGGTTCCCGTACACGCGCGAGCTTCGCCAGCAGCGGACGGCGGATCCAACGGCGGAGAACGCGAGCCGGCTCCCGTCCACGTCGACGCTCTCGGTTCAGGCGGAGCGCTTCTTCAAGGTCTGGGGACAGAGCGTGACGGTATATCTCCAGGGATCGAACCTGCTCGACGCGCAGAACATCAGCGTCCTGCAGCCGGACCTCTGGCCGAACAACCAGGTCAACTCCACATCCTATGTCGTTCACTACACGGAGACGGGTCGCGCCGGCGGGGCCTTCCTGACGGCGGATCAAGACGGAGACGGAACCGAGGACTGGTTCGCCGTGAACGACCCCCGCGTCTTCCAGCAGGGCCGCGTCATCCGGGTCGGACTGGGAGTCCAGTTCTAATATGACCTCAACCCTGGCACTCACGACGCTCCGGCGGGTCCTTGGCGTTGCGGTTGGCGCCGTGCTCTTCGGGGGTACGGTCGCCTGGCACGAACCCCCGAACGACGGCTCCGACCTCGCCACCAACCGGAACCGCCCGCATCGCGTGTTCCGGCTGGATGGCCGCTTCGTGCACAACGTCGGAAGACTGCAGCTCCAGATCACGAACATCGGAGAGACCGGAAATCAGAACAACCCGGCGCGAACCACCGTCCCGTCGGCCGAGTGGCCGGCCGGCTCGGGTCACGACTATCTCTACGCGGCGGGTGTTTGGGTCGGCGCGATCGACGCCAGCGGCATCCCGCACGTCTCGACCGCGCTCTACGAACGGGAATTCTCTCCGGAGGTAATTCCCACGAACCCGTGCGCCCCGTTGCCGCTCGATCAGATCCCGGACGTCCGTGAGGCGTACGAGGGCATCCCCGGCGGCAACCGCATCATCTCCTCGAGCGTGAATCCGGACGACGACGGCGACGGCCTCGTCGACGAGGACTTCCAGAACGGGCTCGACGACGACCTCGACGGTCTCTGCGACGAGGACTTCGCGGCGACCGGCCAGCAGATGTTCTCGACCGAATACTTCGACGACATCCCGGAAATCCGGCAGCTCCTTCCGGAGCACGTCCCGCTGGGGATCCGGATTCGCCAGACTTCGTACGCCTGGGCGACCCCCGGTCAGAACGACTTCGTGGGGATGGACTACAAGATCACGAACCGAAGCGGCCGCTCGCTCCGAAACCTAATGATCGCGATCTTCGCGGATCCCGATATCGGAAACCGGGGAACGACGGGCTACTTCATCGACGATCAGGCGGGCCTCGTGAACCGGGACGTCGAGTATATCGGCTCCACCGGCGAAGTCGTCCGGCGGCGGATCCAGATGGGCTACGCCTATGACAATCCCGACGACCCGAACAAGCCCCAGGAAAACAAGGGCGGCGACGCGCCCGGCTACTTCGGGTGCATGTTCTTGAACCACACCGTGGACCCCTCCGGCGCCCTGGCGCCGCGGCAGGTGGGGATCACGTCCTTCAAGTACTTCTCGGGGTCCGGCGCGCCGTTTGCGGCCGGCGGCGACCCCGAAAACGACGCGCAGCGCTATCAGCTCATGACGGACCCGTTGCTGAATCCAAGCCAACTCGGAGAGATTCGTTCGAGCCGGCCGCTCGACTACCGGTTCATCATGGCGACCGGACCGTTCCGCACGCTTCTCCCGGACTCGACCCTGACGATTTCCGTCGGATGGGTCATGGGACTGGGACTCGGCGGCGGCCCCACGGATCCAGGCGGGACCCTGATCGCGAACGCGATCTCGGCGCAGCAGGTGTTCGACGGCCTCTACACCGACTTGGACGGCAGGATCACCACCGGCACGTGCGGGCAGGAAACCTGCCTTCGGACGCCGGCGGGGATCCGATTCACCTACACCATCCCCGAGTCCTCGGTCTGTCGCGTTCGGTTCTGGTCGGCCATCCCGGACGATCCGCGCTATGCGGGTCTCGAGCCGTGGGATCCGCTGCTTCCGTGCAACACCCAGCAGAACGGCCGCTTCGTCTGCAACGACTCCGAGGACGATCCCACGCAGACCCACTGCGCCTCCGGCGACACGCTGAACATCGCGGTGGGCCAGGCGTGCACCTACGTCGACGCCGATTGCGACGTTCTGACCGGGCAGGGGGGCCGAGAGTTTCTCGTACATTGGGTCGCGGCATCGCCGCTACCGGCGCCCTTCTTCGCAGGGAGCGACGGGAACGCGGAACCACGGGACTTCCTCGACCGATATAGCACGTCCGTCGATTCCGCACGCGTATCGGCCTGGTTCTTCCCCGGCGATCGAAAAGTGACGCTCAAGTGGAACAGTTTCGCGGAAATGGTGCGAGACGCCCAACGCGGGAATCTGAAGGAGTTCGTGGGCTATCGGATCTACAAAGCGGCCGGATGGGACCGTCCCGAGGGTACCAACGCGCCCGCTCGAAACCTCTGGTCGCTCCTCGGCGAGTGGCGCGTCGACCCGAAGGGGACGCCGGCGCGCCCGCTGGCGGAGTTGATCGATCCATCGGCGGCCCTGATCCAGGTCGTACCCGTCACGGTCAGTTGGGACCCGGTCAACCGGCGGCCCTCCACGACGGATTTCCATACCGAGTACGATTCACTCTTCTCGGTCGGTCGATACAGCTACGTGGACAAAAACGTCCTGAACGGCTTCCCGTACTTCTATTCGATCGTTCCGGTCTCCATCGTCCCGGGCTCGACCTCGGCCACCGACATCACGCTCGTCGGAAACCCCAGCGCCACGAACGCCCAGGTCGTCTATCCGCGGAGCGACGCGAGGAAGGACCAGGAGCACGTGTTCGTCGTTCCGAACCCCTATCGCGGCGGAGCGCAGTGGGATCTCGTGCCGCGAGCCGAGGACCCGTCGGGCACCAAGGTCACGTTCCATAACTTGCCGCGGACGCGTGGGGTCATCCATATCTTCACGCTCTCGGGGGACCTCGTGCGCGATCTCCCCTTCGACGGAACGCCGCCGGGCGACCTCCAGTTCGGGAAGGATGCCGTGGTCGCGGGTGACGGAGAGGTCTCCTGGAACCTGATTTCGAGAAACGGTCAGTCGATCGTGAGCGGCATCTATCTCTATTCCGTGGACACCGACCTCGGCAAGCAGGTCGGCAAATTCGTGATCATCCGATGAAAACGACCGGCACGGCCAATCGGTCCGTTGGCAACCCGAGGAGGAACTACGTGAGAAGCGCGCTCGTTGTCGCCGTCCTGGTCCTGCTCTCGCTCCCGCTTTCGGCGGAGGCGGCCCAGGTCTTCGAAAAGGTCGGAACGCTAGGCGGCCAGTCGCTCAAGATCGGCGTCGGGGCGCGCGCGGCCGGGATGGGCGAGGCGTACGTCGCCATCGCCGACGACGCGACCGCGGTCTACTGGAATCCAGCCGGGATCGCACGGCTTTCGGGGCAGTCGATTTCCATCAATCACACGGCGTGGCCGGCGAACATGCTGTTCGACCAGGCGGCGTACGTGTTCTCCGTCAAATGGATCCCGGGCATGCTTGGCGTCAACGTGCGCGCGCTCACCATGAGCCGCGACATCGTGCGGACGACCTACCTTCCCGAGGGCACGGGCGAGACGTTCGACGCCGGCGAGTGGGCGTACGGGATCACCTACGCCCGCGCCTTGACCGACAAGTTCTCGGCGGGGTTGAGCCTCAATTACGTGCAGACGGGATTGGCCGACGTGAAGGGATCGTCGACGACGTTCGACTTCGGGACGCTCTATGACGTGGGCGTTCTCGGCGCGAAGATCGGGATGGCGATCCAGAATGTCGGAGGCGACATGACCTTCCTCGAGGAGAAGGTGAAGATGCCCGTCTTCTTCCGCGTGGGCGGCTCGTTCGACCTCTTCGAGATGGGCGAGAACCGGCTGATCACCGCCGCCGAGTTTACGCACCCTCCGGACAATTCCGAGAAGCTGAACCTGGGCGCCGAGTACTCCTTCCACGACTATCTCTTCCTGCGCGGCGGGTACAAGATGAACTACGACACCGAGGGCCTGTGCGCCGGCTTCGGCGTGAAGTTCCCGCTCACGCTGGTGAAGTCGTCTGTGGCGCGTCTTGATTACGCGTACCAGGACATGAACTTTCTCTCGGCCGCGCATCGCGTCTCTTTGAACGTCAGCTTCTGAGAGGAGTCGCGCCCTGAGGCGCCCACCCATCGGCCGCGCCCTCGTCGCTCCCCTCGCCGTCGTGCTGTTCCTGGCCGGCTTCGGGGCTCGCGCCGCGGTCGCGGCCGATCGCTCGAACGCCGGCGAGGCGGCTTCCTCCGACGGCGAGCTTCGGTATCACGCGCGGGCGATCGCATTCCGGCACGGGCCGAACGAGGCTCGTGCCGAATTCGTTCTGCGCGTTCCCTACGTCGAGATGAAGTTCCTTCCGCACGACAGCCTGTACGCCGCCCGGCTCCGCCTGACCGTCGAGATGTGGAACGACCGGGGGAAGCGCGCGGGATTCCAGCAGCGAGAAGCCCACGTCATGATCGCCGACCCCGGCGTGGGACGGGATTCGCTGCTGGGCGAGATCTACACGCTCGGCCTGGCGGCGCCGCAAGGGAAGTACAAGTATCGCGTCCTGGTCGAGGACATGAACGTCGCGCGGCAGGGCCTGATCTACAAGATGAAGAACCAGAAGCGCCAGGGGAAGGTCGAAGGAGAGGTCGATATGGGACGGTGGCTCTTTCAAACGCCGGCCTTGAGCGGCCTCGAGCTCGCGTGGGCCCTTCGGCCCCGCGGCGACAGCACGGCGTTCGGGAAGGGACCGTACGAGGTGTACCCGCAGCCCAGCGGGTATTTCGGGCTCTTCAAGGACGAGATCTCCGTCTACTACGAGATCTACGACCGCGCGCCTCCTCCGGACGGGCGGGCGTATCGGCTCCGGTCGCTCGTGCTCGGCGCCGCCGGCGACACCGTGTTCTCGACCGTCGACTCGCTCCGCGTGCAGGAGGGAACCGCGTGGCCCCACGCGCTCTCGATCGACGGATCCGCGATTCCCGCGGGTCACTACCGCTTGCGGCTGGAGCTGCGCCGCGCGGACCAGGCGACCGCGGTGGTGAGTCAGACCGACTTCGACGTCATCTGGTCGCCGCAATCCTGGCTGCCGGGGGCGGCCGATCTCTACGAGGTGGAGGCGTCCACGCTTCT
>DATEND010000090.1:0-5015 GCA_035275245.1 Candidatus Eiseniibacteriota bacterium | reverse complement strand
ATCGTCTCTCCTCCGCTCCCGGCGTGGAGCTATGCTCTGGGGTGAAATCTCCGATGCACCTCGCGCAGATATCCACGGTCGAGGTGCGTATAGATCTGCGTCGTCTCGATGGAACGATGCCCGAGAAATTCCTGAACCACGCGAAGGTCGCACCCGCCCTCGAGGAGATGCGTCGCGCAGGAGTGCCGGAGCGTGTGCGGCGAGACCACGCTCCGAATCCCCGCCTTCGCGGCTACCTCCCGGAGCAATTTCCAGTACCCCATGCGCGTGAACGGCCGGCCGAGCCGCGTGACGAACACCGCCCGCTCCCCCCGGTCGCGCGCCAGGAGCGGACGCGCCGCGTCGAGATACCGGACGAGCGCGCGCTTTGCCTGGGTTCCGAACGGCACGATGCGTTCCCGCTGCCGCTTCCCCACACAGCGGACGAGCCCCTCCTCCAGATCCACTTCCTCCAGCGAGAGACCCGTCAGCTCGGTGGCGCGGAGCCCCGTGGCGTAGGCCATCTCGAGGAGCGCCCTGTCGCGGATCGCCCGGGGCGTTTCGCCGCGCGGCACCGCCAACAGCGACTCGACCTCCTCTACCGTGAGAATGTCCGGGAGCGGCCGCGAACGACGTGGGGGCCGCACCGGAAGCGCGGGATTGTCTCCCGCCAGCCCTCGGCGGCGCAAGAACTCGTGGAACGAGCGGAGCGACGCGATCTTCCGGGCCACGGTCGGCGCCGCCCACCGCGCCTTCGTGACGTAGGCCTCGACGTCGCGCGGCGTGACCGATGCCGCGTCTCGAATGCGGCGGCCCGCGAGGTACCGGTCGTACTGTGCCAGGTCGCGCGCATAGGCGCGGACCGTGTTCTCGCTCAGGCGGCGCTCCGTGGAGAGATGCTGGCGGAACTCATCCAGGAGCGC
Organism: Candidatus Eiseniibacteriota bacterium; assembly: GCA_035275245.1. Taxonomy (GTDB): domain Bacteria; phylum Eisenbacteria; class RBG-16-71-46; order SZUA-252; family SZUA-252; genus DASQJL01. Next base: position 4,113 of record DATEND010000090.1, on the reverse strand, counting down.
TCCGAGGACGGACGTTCCGGCCGCGCTCAGCGGGTCCTCCCGAAGACCGGAGTCCGCCGCTTCGGCTGCCACTCGAGCGCGAGCTGGCCCCGCTCCAATTCCAGGAGAAACCGCTTCCAGGGGAGGCCCGACGAGAAGCCGCCGATGGATAGATCGGCATGGAGAATCCGGTGGCAGGGCACGACGATCGGGACCGGGTTCTTTCCGAGCGCGTTCCCCACGGCGCGCGTGGCGCGCGGCGCCTCGACCTCGCGCGCCACGTCCGCGTACGAAGCGACCGTGCCGTGCGCGACCTGGCGCGCCGCGGACCAGACGCGTCGCTCGAATTCCGTTCCCTCCGCGAGATCGAGCGGCAGGTCGAGAGGAACCGGCCGGCCCTCGAAGTAGCGCTCCAGGTCGGCGCGGGCGCGATCGGTCCAGCGCGGGCGCCGCACGAAGCGGGCTCCGCGCCGCCGCGCTTCGTCGCGGGACGGCTTCGGGTCGAGGCCGATCCGAACGCCGCGCAGGCCGCGCTCGGTGCAGAGAATCCACACGCTCCCCATCTTGGTCCGGAGCGAGGCGACCGCGATTTCCTCGACGGCGGATCGCTTCATCGTCCGCCTTCCCCGACGCCCGACGGCGCCGCGAGGGTCGAGAGGATTCGCGCCGCGAGCCGAGGACCAATGCCCGGCAGCGCCGCGATGGCCTCGACCGGTTGCCGGCGAAGCCGCGACGGCGAGCCGAACCGCTTCAGGAGCGCCGCCCGGCGTTTCGGCCCGAGCCCGGGAACGCGATCGAGCGCCGAGGCGGTCGCCGCGCCGCCTCGGAGCGTGCGGTGATATGTGACCGCGAAGCGGTGCGCCTCGTCGCGGATCCGCATGAGCTGCCGGAGCCCGGGCGCGCTCTTCGGGAGGCGAAGCGGGGCCGCCCGGTCGGGAAGGACGATTTCCTCGAGGCGCTTCGCGAGCCCGATGAAGGGAACGTTGGCGAGCCGCGTGCCCTGCGCCGCCGCGCGCGCCGCCGCGAGCTGCCCGGGACCGCCGTCGATCACGTAGAGATCCGCGGGCGGTACCTCGCCCGAGTCGACGCGAGCGGCATGCCGCCGCACGGCCTCGGCGATCGACGCGAAGTCGTCCTGACCCTCGACGGCGCGAATCCGAAACCGTCGATACTCCGACTTGTGCGGCCGGCCATCCAGGAACGTCACCATGGACGCGACCACGAAGGTCCCGAAGAGGTTCGATACGTCGAAGCATCGGACGCGCCGCGGCGCCGCCGGCAACCCGAGCACGCGCTCCAGGTGAAGCGCCTCTTCCCCCGCGGAGCCGACGAGCCCCTTCGATCCCTCGCCCCGTTCCTTGGCGAGAAGGAGCGCCGCGTTCCGGCGGGCCATTCTGGAGAGCGCCGTTTCCGTCGCGCCGCGCGGGCCGCGCAGCCGAACCGGAGATCCCGCGCGGCGGGTCAGAGCACCCTCCAGGAGGTCGCGCTCCGCCAAAGTCGCGTCGACGACCACCGTCGCCGGCATCGCGTCGGCCCGATCGTAGTAGAGCGGTAGGAACGCGCGCAGGAGCGCGTCGTCGTCCGCGTCGCCCGCGCCCTTCAGCCAGCGGACGTCGCGGGAGAGGACGCGTCGCTCCCGCACTTGGAGAATCGTCACGCACGCCGTGCCGCCCGCCCGCGCCCAGCCGAGCAGGTCGACCGCCTCGCCCCCAACGTCCACCATCCGCTGCCGCGCGAGCACTTGTTCCAGGCGCCGGATCTGATCGCGAAGATCCCCCGCGCGCTCGTACTCGCGTCGCGTCGAAGCGTCCGACAGCATGCCCCGCATCCGCTCGACGACTTGCTCGCGACGTCCCGAGAGAAAGTCGCAGAAGCGGTCGACCATCGCGCGATACTCGGCCTGCGACTGCGCGCCGATGCACGGCCCCGTGCACCGGCCGATGTGAAAGTCGAGGCACTCGCGGTTCGCCGCGATGTGCGCGTCGATGTCCCGGCACGAGCGCATCGGAAAGATCGTCTGGGTGAGACGCAGGAGCGTCCGGAGTCCCTTCACCTCGGTGTACGGACCGAAGTAGCGGGCTCCGTCCTTCGCGGTCCGGCGGACGAGCGTCATCTTGGGAAACGGCTCTTGCCACGAAACGCGAATGTAGGGGTACCGCTTATCGTCCTTCAGGTTGATGTTGTAGGGCGGCTGCTTCTCGCGAACCAGCGTTGCCTCGAGCAGCAGGGCGTCGATCTCGCTCTCGACCGCGATGTATTCCACGTCGGCGACCCGCCGGACCAGTGCGACCTGTTTCGGGCCGATGGAGACGGGGTCCTGGAAGTGCGACCGGACGCGTTGATCGAGCCGCTTGGCTTTCCCCACGTAGAGCACGTCGCCTCGCGGCCCACGAAAAATGTAAACTCCAGGCTGCGCGGGGAGGCTTGCGATCTGGCGTTCCAGCGCGGGTATGGTCATCGGACGTGGTGGGGGCGGTGACTCGGGGCGTCGCCGCGCCGTTTCGGAAGGCGGGATGCCATCGAGCCAGTATATCACGCGGCCCCTTGCGATTGACAGGCGAAGGCGGCTCGGCTAGGATCCTCGGCTCAGGCAGGGCTCACGAACAAAACGGTGGAGGATCGAATGCCGCATCACAAGTCGGCCGTAAAGCGCATGCGCACCACGAAGCGCGACCGCACCAAGAACATCAACGTGCGTACGGAACTGAAGTCCAATCTGAAGAAATCAGCGGAAGAGCCTAAGAACATAGAGCTTATGCGGGAGACGGTTTCCCTGCTGGATCGTGCTGTCAAGAAGGGCGTCGTGAAGAAGGCGGTGGCCAACCGCCGGAAGTCCCGCCTCGCCCTGGCCGCGAACCGGGCCGCCGCCGCGAAGAAGAGCTCCTAGACCGCCGCCGCCGTATCCAGCGCGCCCACGACCCGCAGGGCGCAGGCTTGGGCGGCGTCCGCGATCGGCACCTTCTCCACCTCGCCCGTCTTTCGATCGCGGATCTCCACGATGCCTTCGTTGAGTCCCTTTTCCCCGATCGTGACCCGAAGCGGGATTCCGAGCAGGTCGGCATCCTTGAATTTGGCGCCCGGCCGCTCGTCGCGATCGTCGTAGAGCACCTCGAGGCCTTTCGCCTCGAGCTCCGTCGTCAGCCGTTCCGCGGTCTCGCGCGTGCGCGCGTCCTTCGAGTTGACCGGCGTCACGTGGACCTGGAACGGAGCGATCGGCATCGGCCAGATGATTCCGTTCGCGTCGTGCGACTGCTCGATGACGGCGGCCGCCGTGCGCGTGATCCCGATCCCGTACGTACCCATGACGATGGTCCGCTCGTTCCCCTCGGCGTCCAGATACCGCGCGCCCATCGGATCGGAGTAGCGGAGCCCCAGCTTGAAGATGTGCCCCACCTCGATGCCCCGGCTCACCTTCATCTCGTCGCCGCACCGCGGACAGCGATCGCCCGCGCGCGCGACGGCAATGTCGGCCCGCTCGGCCGCCTTGAGGTCGCGCCCGAGCCGTACGTTGACGAGGTGGACGTCGAGCTTGTTGCCGCCGGCGACGTAGTTCCGGCCCTCCGCAACGGTCGGGTCGTAGATCGTTCGGATTCGCGATTCGAGTCCAACCGGTCCCGTGAATCCAAGCGGCCCGCCCGTCAGCTGCTCGATCTCCGCCGCGGCCGCGAGCCGCACCGGCTGGCCGCCTAGGACGCGGCTCAGCTTTGCCTCATTCAACTCCCGGTCCCCCGGCACGACCGCGAGCACCGGGTCGCCACCGGCCCAGAAGACGAGCGTCTTCAAGAGCCGGTCGTTCGTGACGCCGAGAAACGCCGCCACCTCCTCGACCGTCTTCTTCCCCGGCGTGGCGCGCTCGCCGAGCGCCGCTTCCGCCTCGTGCTTGGCGGGGGGCACGGCGAACTTGGCGCTCTCCGACGAGGCGGCGTAGCCGCACGCGGAGGAGAACACTTCCGACTCTCCTGATTCCGCCGTCACCATGAATTCGTGGTTCACGTCTCCGCCGATCGCGCCCGAGTCCGCTTCGACGACCACGAAGGAGAGCCCGCACCGGCGAAAGATCGCAGTGTAGGCACGGCGCATCGCCTCGTACCCTTCCTCGAGCGACGCCTCGTCCGCGTGGAACGAGTAGCCGTC
>DATEND010000089.1:0-2306 GCA_035275245.1 Candidatus Eiseniibacteriota bacterium | reverse complement strand
TGCCGGGCATCTAGAAAATCGCCTCCTCACTGTCGGTTGAGGTCCGGTCCTCCCGAATGGGTACGGGCAAACTACGCCTAACGCTAATCAAGATACCCCGATGCATCGATTTTGTCAAATCCGTGGCAACCGGCTCTACAGTAGTGAGTTCCGGGCGAGCGCGGTCAGGGCGAGGGCGGCCGTTTCCGTCGTTAACCGGCTGGGACCAAGTGAGATAGGCCGGAATTCGGCACCGCGTAGCACGCCGAGCTCCCAGTCGATAAATCCACCGGGTGGCCCAACCGCCAACGCCACAATGCCTTGGATGCGGCTCGGGGGCGGTTCGATGCGGGGAACGCCGTCGGGATCGGCCACGAGGCGAACCTCGGCGGCGCCGAGGGCCGCCACGGCGGCCTCCAGGGAGGCGGAGGAGCGCACTTCGGGTAGCCGCGTCCGGCGCGACTGCTTCAGGGCGGCCCGCGCGATCCTACGGAGCCGCTCGAGACGGGGCTCGCCGAGCGTCTCCCGGCCGCTCCGCGCGCAAACGGCCACGTCGATCGCGGTGACGCCCAGCGGCACCGCGTGCTCCACCACGGTTTCGACCGGGCCCGGGTCCGGCATGCCGAGGAGGAGGCGAATCTCGAAGGGCAGTTCCCCGGCGTTTCGCTCGCGTGACTGGATGCGTCCGGCGGCGATGTTCCGCTCGGCTGATTCCAGGACGCAGTGGTAGAGGTGTCCGCGCCCGTCGACGGCATCGAATTCGGCGCCGATCGCGGCGCGGTGAACGCGAAGAAGGTGGTGCGACTCGTCGGCGTCGAGGTGGAGCCGGTCGGCCGAGATCGCTTCCGGCTCCACCCAGAACGGCGTATCCGGGCGCCTCGTCTCGCGCGCCGTTCCGCCGCCCGTCGTCCGAACACTCATCGGTCGTCTCCGAGATCCGGACGGCGCGGCCCGGGCGGCTTTGCCTCGGGGAGCGTGTCCATTTCTTGGAGGAGTTTCCTCGCGCGGTCGCCCGGTTTCGCGGGCGTGTGCACGACGACGCGGACGAGGAGGTCCCCGCTGCCCGAGCGCTGCAGGCTCTTGAGTCCCTTCCCCCGGAGGCGGAGGAGCCGGCCGGTGTTCGTGCCCGCCGGAATGTCGATGGCGGCGCGCCCGCCGCCCAGGATCGGCACCTCCACCTTGCCGCCGAGGGCCGCGCGCGGGACGCTGACGGGAAGCTCGACGACCAGGTCGTCGCCGTCGCGCGCGAAGAGCGGATGATCGATTTCCTCGATGTGCGCGATCAAATCGCCCGCCGGCCCGCCGCGGGGTCCCGCGTCGCCCATTCCGGCGAGCGGGATGTAGTTGCCGCTCGAGACGCCGGCAGGGACCTTGATCACGAGCTCGCTCTGTTGGCGGACGCGGCCCTCGCCGGAGCACGTCGCGCAGGGCGACTCGATGATGGTCCCTTCGCCGCGGCAACGATCGCAGGTGGCGATGTTGATCAGCTGGCCGAAGATGGATCGCTGCACGACCCGCACCTGCCCCGAGCCGCCGCATCGCGCACAGGTCGTCCGGCCCGCGCCCTCTTTCGCGCCGCTGCCCTTGCACGTCGCGCACGGCCGCATGTGCCGCACCTTGACCCGCTTCTCGGTGCCGGAAGCGATTTCCTCGAGGGTCAAGGGGAGCCGAATCTCGAGCGTGTTCCCGCGACGCTCGCGGCCGGCTCCGCCGCGCGCCGCGCCCCCTTCGAAGAGATCGCCGAAGCCGCCCATGCCGCCGAAATCGCGCATGAACGCGCGCAGGGCGTCGGAGAGGTCGAAGCCGTGCGCCTCGAATCCGCCCACTCCGGGCGCACCGCCGCCACGTCGGCCGAAGCGGTCGAATTGCGCGCGCTTCTCGGGATCGGACAACACCTCGTAGGCTTCGGCGACTTCCTTGAAGCGTTCCTCGGCTTGTTTGTCTCCGGGATTCTTGTCGGGGTGAAACTTCACCGCGAGCTGGCGATAGGCCTTCTTGATCTCCTCGGGGGACGCGTCCCGGGCGACGCCGAGCACTTCGTAGTAGTCGCGGACGGCGCTCACGACGCAGCCTCGCCTGAGTCGGCGGGGCCGCCTTTCGCGTGGCCGTGCTCGGCAGAGGGTGGTCCATCCGCCACGATCACCTTCGCGTGACGAAGCACGCGGTCCTTGAACCGATATCCGGGCGACGCTTCCTCGATCACGGTGCCGGGGGCGACGTTCGCGGGCGCCTTGGCCACCGCGATCGCGTCGTGCACGGACGGATCGAACGGTGCGCCCTTCGACTGGATCGGCTCGAGCCCTTCCCGACGCAACACTTGCATGAGG
>DATEND010000088.1:0-3054 GCA_035275245.1 Candidatus Eiseniibacteriota bacterium | reverse complement strand
GCGGTGGGCCGGCAGGCAATGGAGCACGATCGCGCTCTTCTTGGCCCGGCGGAGGAGATCCGCGTTGATCTGGTAGGGCCGGAAGATGGGGAACCGCTTCTCGCGCTCCGCCTCCTGGCCCATGCTGGCCCACACATCGGTGTAGAGCACATCCGCGCCTTCCGACGCTTCGGCGGGCGAGCGAACGATCGCGACGCGGCCCTTGCCCATCGACTTCACCTTGGCGATCAGGTCCAGATCGGGATCGTAACCCTCCGGACACGATACGCGGACGGTGAGCCCATACAAGGCAGCCGCTTCGATCCAGGAATTGGCCACGTTGTTTCCGTCACCGATGAAGGCGACCACCGCGCGGTCGAGATCGATCCCCCGCTCCTTCATCGTCAAGAGATCGGCGAGGATCTGGCAGGGATGGAGCCAATCGGTCAGCCCGTTCACGACGGGAATGGACGCATGGCGCGCAAGATTCACCGCGAGCTGGTGGTCGAACGTCCGGATCATGATCCCGTCCACGTACCCCGAGAGCACGCGCGCGACGTCTTGGACCGGCTCGCGCGAGCCCATCCCGATTTCCTTCTCGGTGATGAACAGGCTCGTTCCGCCGAGCTGCGTCATCGCGACCTCGAACGAGACGCGCGTTCGAAGGCTCGGCTTATGGAAGATGAGCGCGAGCGTGCGCTGTTTCAGCTCGTCGTGCCGTCGTCCGGCGCGAAGGTCCGCCTTCAGGCGAATGGCCGTGGCGAACAGACGGTCGGCCTGAGGACGGGTCAGATCGGCGAACGACACGAGATCTCGCTTCATGCGGATGGCTCCTTCGAGTCGACGATGGATCCGGCTCAGCCGCGCGGGTGCGAGCGCGCGTACGCCTCCTTGAGGCGTCGCCGGGTGACGTGGGTGTAGACCTGGGTGGTGCGGAGATTCCGATGCCCCAAGAGCTCCTGCACGGCGCGCAGGTCGGCGCCCCGGTCGAGGAGATGCGTCGCGAAGGAATGGCGGAGGGCGTGCGGGTGGACCGCGGCGCTCGGTCCGAGGCGTGCCAAGAGCCCGTTCACGTCCCGCTCGAGCGTCCGGGACGTCACGCCCGCGCCGCGCGGCCCGGGCAGGATCGCCTCCCCGGCGGCTGGCTCGCGCCCGAGCGCCTTCCAAAATCGATGGAGCGCGGCGACGGCGCGCGCCCCGAGCGGAACGACCCGCTCGCGGCTTCCCTTTCCCAACACGCGGACCAGCATCCGCCGCTCGTCGAGGCGCTCGCGCGGAAGCGCCGCGAGCTCGCCGACCCGGAGCCCCGAGCCGTAGAGGAGCTCGGCGGCGGCGAGCCCTCGAAGCCCCCTCGAGTCGGTCTCGGGAACGGCCGTCGAGATCTTGTCCAAGAGCGCGTTCAACGCGGCCTCCGCGTGCGCCGCCGGAAGCGGCTGCGGCACCGTCACGCGGGGAAACGCCGCCTTGAGCGCGGCCGTGGCGTGCCCCTTTCGCTCCAGAAAACGAAGGTACGAGCGGAGCGCGGCGAGGGACCGGGCCAGCGTGCGCGCCGAGATCGGCTTACGCGCCGAGGACCGCTCCAGCGAGCGGGCCGCCGCGTAGGCGCGGATCAACTCCGGAGTCAGGTCGCGGACCGGATCCGGGGCGCGTTTCACCCGGGAGCGGACGAAGGAGAGAAAGCGGTCGAGCTCCGCGCGGTAGGCGCTCACGCTGTGCGCGGCGTACCGGCGGTCCTCGAGGTGCGTCACGAACTCAGCGATCGATCGTTCCACTCAACGCCTCGCCCGATTCGGCCTCGACCCGGATCTTGCACTTCGGGCATTGGAGGTAGTCGCCCTTCGTCTTGTTCCGCTTCTGGACGAGGATCGGCGAGTCGCACGCAGGGCACTTCTGCTTCACGGGCTGATCCCAGATACCGAACGTGCACGCCGGATAGCGGCTGCAGCCGTAGAAGACCTTGCCGCGCTTCGTCCGGCGCTCCACCAGCTCGCCTTCGCCGCACTGCGGGCAGGCGATCTGGAGCGTGAACGGGCGGGTCCCCTTGCAGTCCGGATAGCTCGCGCACGCGAGAAACTTTCCGAACCGCCCCGTGCGGACGCGCATGGGCCCGCCGCACGTCGGGCACGGCTGCTTCGGGGCCTCCGTGGGAATCCCCTCTTCTTCGAGCGGCAGCGTCGTCTTGCACTCGGGATATCGCGGGCAGGCGAGGAACGGCCCCGATCGCCCGAACTTCTTGATCATCTTCGAGCCGCACTTCGGGCACGGCGTGTCCGTTTCCTGGACGAGCGACGCCTTGACCTGGTCCTGCGACGCTTCCGCGGCGGTCAGGTCCTTCTGGAACGGGTTGTAGAACTCCTCCACCACCTCGACCCACGGATCCTTCCCCGTTTCGACGTGGTCCAGCCGGCCCTCGAGCTTCGCCGTGAACTCCACGTCGAAGACGTCCGAGAACGTCTTGGCGAGGAGCTTCCACACCGTCATCCCCAGCTCGGTGGGCATCAGCTTCCCGCGATCGCGCTCGACGTAGTCGCGCGTCAGGATGGTCCCCACGATCGTCGCGTACGTGCTGGGGCGTCCGATCCCCTTCTCCTCGAGCGTCTTCACCAACGTCGCCTCTGTGTAGTGCGGCGGCGGCTCCGTGAAGTGCTGTTCGGGGAAGAGCTCCTTCATCCGAAGCCGGTCCCCCTCGGTCAACGGCGGCAGCTTGCTCGTCTCCGGGTCCGCCTCCTCGATCAGCGCGGTCTGGTACGCGCGCGCGAAGCCGTCGAATTTCACGCGGCTTCCCGAGGCCCGAAGCAGGTACGGGCCCGCCTGGATGTCCGCGGTGGTGGTGAGAACCAGCGCCGGGTTCATCTGCGATGCGACGAAGCGCTGCCAGATGAGCTCGTAGACCTTCTGCTGGTCGGCATCCAGGTGACGTTTCATCGAGGCCGGCGTGCGCGACACGGCGGTCGGCCGGACCGCTTCGTGCGCGTCCTGCGAGGTCTCGCGCGACCGATAGACGCGCGGCGCCTCCGGGAGGTACGGATCGCCGTACGAATGCCGGATGAAATCCCGGACCTCCGTCATCGCGTC
>DATEND010000087.1:0-2771 GCA_035275245.1 Candidatus Eiseniibacteriota bacterium | reverse complement strand
GAAGAGGGAGACGCTGGCCCGATGGTAGGTCGCGAGGTCGCGCATGCGGACGAGCGCGGCCTGCACGATCTCGGTGACGGACTCGCCGGCGGCGATCGCGCGGTCGATCTCGTGGAGGTTCTGGATCTGCTCGGCCGCGCGACTCTCGGCGTCGCGCGCGCGGCGCAGCTTCCGCTGGGCTTCGACGTACGCCTTGGAGAGGCCAAACAGGGAGAGAGGGACGGCGAGGAGGACGATCAGGCCGAGTCCGATCGCCCAGGGCAGCGTGGCGCGGTTCACCTGGTGCTCGACGGACTTCCACGGCGCGTGGATCGCGACGAGGGCGTCGAAGCGCGGCGAGTAGGCGAAGGCGATCATCTGCCGCTCGCCTTCCGTCGACGTCATCGTTCCCGTGCGGCTGCGGTCGCGGCCGCTGGCGTTCCGCAGCGCGTCGAGGAGATCGACCACCGGGAACGGCGGTTCGCTGGCGTCGGCGGGGTCGAAGAGGAGATCGGCGCCCATCACCCGGCCTTCGAACGAGGGATTGCGCGTGTGGAGGAGCAGCCTCCCTCGGCTGCCGAGCACGCACAGGTAGGCGTCGGGGAAGGGCCGCTCCTCCTCGAAGGCGACACGGAGCTCCGCGAGCGCGTCGGCGTCGAGCGAGGGCGACGGCGAACGCGCGAGCGCTTCGGCGCAGGCGCGGACGTGCTGGCGCGCGTTCTCGAAGTAGCCCTGGATGAGCGTCGATCGGCTGACGCGGTACGCGGACCATCCGATCAGGGCGGCGGCGGCGATCGAGGCCAGCCCGAGGCTGACGGCCATCCGCTGCAGCCGCGGGACGAACTGCGTCTCCGCGACGACCCGGGACGCATCCATCGGGCCCGGCGTCTTGGAGTCGCTCACGCGGGGACATTTTCGCGGGAGACGCGTCGAGCGGCAAGCGGCGCGGGAGCGCTCGGGGTTCCGCTTGCCCGCTCCGCGCGCGAAGCCCTACACTCCGCGCGTCGCCGTTCGCCTGGAGCGCGCTCCGCCCCCGAGATGGCCCAGGTCTTCCACCCGAGCACGAACACCCTCTCCAAGGTGACCCTCTTCGGAGGCGTGTTCATCCTTGGCGCGGTGGCGTGGGGCGTGAACGAGATCCAGCGGGCGCCGTGGATCACGGAGGCGCAGGTGGCGCGCGAGCAGCCGGTGCCGTTCAGCCACAAGCACCACGTGCAGGGGCTCGGGATCGACTGCCGGTTCTGTCACACGGGCGTGGAGGAATCGAGCTTCGCGGGGATTCCCTCGACGAAGACGTGCATGGGATGCCACAGCCAGGTGTGGGCGGACGCGCCGGTGCTCGAGCCGGTGCGGGAGAGCTACCGGACCGACCGCTCGATCGAGTGGACGCGCGTCCACGACCTGCCCGACTTCGTGTACTTCGACCACTCGATCCACGCGAAAAAGGGAGTCGGGTGCGAGAGCTGTCACGGGCGTGTGGACGAGATGCCGCTGACGTGGCGCGAGCACACGCTGAACATGGAGTGGTGCCTCGCCTGCCACCGCGATCCCGCGGCGTTCCTGCGTCCGAAGGAGCGGGTGTTCGAGATGGGGTGGGTCCCTGAGACGTCGGAGCGGCCGATCTCGCAGCGCGAGCTCGGGGAGGCGCTGCTGGCGTTGAACCGGGTGCAGGCCCTCACGAACTGCACGACGTGCCACCGATGACCGGGACGCACGGCAAGGAGTTCTGGCGGAGTCTCGCGGAGCGCGAGGGCGGCGATCCGTTCGCGGAGTTCGTGCGGCGCGAGTACCCGTCGCAGGTGCACAAGCTGCTCGATCCGCCCGAGCGGCGGGAGTTCCTGAAGGTGATGGGCGCGTCGTTCGCGCTCGCGGGGCTCGGCGCGTCGTGCACGCGGCAGCCGAAGGAGACGATCCTCCCTTACGCGAAGAACCCGGAGTCGACGATCCCGGGCAAGCCGAGGTACTTCGCGACGTCGATGCCGTGGCCGACGGGAGCGATCGGGATCCTCGTCGAGAGCCACGAGGGACGGCCGACGAAGATCGAGGGGAATCCGGATCATCCCGCGAGCCTCGGCGCGACGGACGCGATCACGCAGGCGTCGATCCTCGGGCTGTACGACCCGGATCGGTCGAAGACGATCAAGTATCGCGGGGAGATCCGGACGTGGGATGACTTCCTCACGGCGCTGAACGGCGCGATGAGCGCGCAGGCGGCGAAGGAGGGGGCGGGGCTGCGAATCCTGACGGAGACGGTGACCTCTCCAACGCTCGATGCCCAGATTCACAACTTGCTTGCGAAGTATCCGGGGGCGCAATGCATCGAGTGGGAACCGGTCCATCGGAATCATGAATGGGTGGGGATCGGCTACGAGGCCAGGCCCCGGTTCGACAAGGCTGAGGTCGTCCTCTCGTTCGGAGCGGATTTCCTCGGTGGCGGCCCGGAATCCGTGAGAGCCTCGAGAGACTTCATGCGCCGTCGGTCCGCGCGGGAATCCGAGGGGGGACCTCATCGGCTCTACATGGCCGAGACGGCGGTCTCGCTGACCGGTGCTTGCTCCGATCATCGTCTCCCCTTGAAGCCTTCGGAGATCGAGGCCTTGGCGCGAACCATCGAGGAGCGCCTTCGATTTGGGATTCCTCCCAGGTCCTCCGCGAGAACGCCGCTCGAGCGGTGGACCGAGAATGTCTTGAAGGATCTGCTCGAACATCGAGGTCGATCGATTGTCGTGGCGGGGCCGAACCAATCACCCGCGGTTCACTGGCATGTCCTCAATGCCAACCTGTTCCTCGGC
>DATEND010000086.1:0-5368 GCA_035275245.1 Candidatus Eiseniibacteriota bacterium | reverse complement strand
AGATAGTCGGTTTGCGCGTCGCGTATGACGCGAGGGCACCACGGCTGGTCGCCGAATTCCAGGAGATGAACGCGCGGCAGCGGCATGCGGGCTTTCCCTTCTAGAAACGGAATCGGGGCCGCGTCGCCGCGGCCCCGCCCTTGCCCCTACCCGGCGGGGGAAGGCCGCGTCGCGTCTTCATGAACCCGACGCCGACCGACCCCACACCGGCCCGGAGGAAACCCCTCCCCAAGCCCCCACATCCCCCCAAAGGGGCTACTCCTTCGGGGCGAACTTGATTTGTTCCCGCTCCCGCTTCAGCACATCCTTGTTCAAGACCCTGAACTCCACGCGGCGATTCTTCGCCATCCCGAGCGTCGTCGTGTTGCTGGCGATCGGTGACGTCTCGCCGTAGCCCCTCGACGTGAATCGCTCGGGACGGAGCTCGGGGAACTTGTTGAGCAGGTATTCCAGAACGGACTTCGCGCGCGCGTCGCTCAGGGTTTGATTCCGCGCGTCGGAGCCGCGCGAATCGGTGTGCCCCGCGATCTCGATCCGCAATTCGGGCCAGCGCGTCAGAATGTCGCCCACCTCGTCCAGCGCGCGATAGGAGTCCGCCTTGATCGTCGCCTTGCCGGTGTCGAAGTTCACGTCTTGGAGCCGGATCATTCCGGTCTCCAAGAGCTCCGTCTCCTTCGAGCTGACCCTGATCGGGCAGCCGGTCTGATCGACCCGGGCGGTCGTGGGCGTGTCCGGACACGTGTCGATTCCGTCGCAGACGCCGTCGTTGTCGCTGTCGGAGGGGCAGCCGTTCGTGTTCACCGTACAGCCCGTCGGCGTTCCGTCGCACTGGTCGGCTCCGTCGAAGACGCCATCGTTGTCGCTGTCGGCCGGGCACCCATTGGCGTCGACGCGCGCGCCCGCGGGCGTCGCGGAGCACTTGTCGATTCCGTCCAGGACCCCGTCCGAGTCCGTGTCGGCCGGGCATCCGACCGCGTCCACGGTCGCGCCGCGCTGCGTGCCGTCGCACTTGTCGATTCCGTCCGGCACGCCGTCGCCATCGCCGTCGATCGGGCATCCGTTCGCGTCGATCCGCGCGCCGACCGGCGTGCCCGGGCATTGATCGACCTTGTCCCGCACGCCGTCCCGGTCTTCGTCGCTGACTCCGCCCCCGAATCCGAGCGAGATGCCGCCGAAGATCTCCGGGCCGTGACGGAAGCGCTCCTCGCCGTCCGATGGAACGAACACCTTGTAGGAAATGTCGCGGCCGTCGATGCGAAGGCCGACCTTGTCCGAGATTCGGATCGCGAACCCCATGCCCGCGTTCCACGCGAACCGGGATTCGGAGTTGCCGTCGGCGCTCAGGCGAACCGCGCCCGCGCCGGCAGTCAGGTAGGGCCGGATCGCGCCGCCCCCGACGAACCACGTCAGGTTTCCCTCGCCGTGGAGGATGTCGAGGCCGCCGGCGCCAAGCACGGAATCGTGCGAACCGAAATTGCCGCGCGCTTCCAGCGCGAGCGACGAGGCGAGACGGAAGCCGAGGATGCCTCCGAACTGAGGTCCGTCCGGCTCGACGCCCAGCTCGTTCGGGATCCATCGATAGCCGCCGCCGGGGACGAGCCACACGGAAGGTCCGGCGGCCGTCGCGAAGCTCGGAAGGACGAGGAGCAGCATCGCCGCGGCGAGCGTGGCGCGACCGAGAGCCGTACGCAAAGGGGTTCCCTCCTGACGAAGCGGATCGGCGGACGTTGCGTCCGAAGCTCATCGTGAGCCCCGCGCACTGTAGCGAACGCGACGCCGGCGACGCAAGCACCTTGTGGCGCGAGTTGACGCGCTTCGAGATCGCTGGCTTAATCGAGAGTATGACCGACTCGAAATTCTCGCTCGCGATGACGAACGGCTACGCGTTCGACGGCGTCACGCTTCTCCTGGGCGCGCCGCTTCACGAAGGCGTCGTCGCCGCGGGCGCCTGCGTGTGCGTTCCGCTCGCCATGATGAATCGTCACGGGCTCATCGCGGGCGCGACCGGCACGGGGAAGACGAAGACGCTCCAACTTCTCGCCGGACAGCTCTCGGAGTCAGGCGTCCCGGTCTTTCTCGCGGATCTGAAAGGGGACTTGAGCGGCCTCGCCGCGCCCGGCGTTCCCAACACGAAGATCGAGGAGCGCTCCAAGGCGATCGGCGTTCCGTTTGCGCCCGCCTCCTATCCGGTCGAATTCCTGAGCCTGACCGGCGAGAACGGAGTGCAGCTCCGTGCGACCGTCTCCTCCTTCGGTCCGCTTCTTCTGTCCCGGGCGCTCGGACTGAACGAGACGCAGCAGAGCGTCCTGTCTTTGGTCTTCAAATTCTGCGACGACAAGGGCCTCCTGCTCCTCGACCTTCCCGATCTCAAGGCCGTGCTTCAGCATCTGACGGGCGACGGAGCCGCCGCGCTCGCGGAGTACGGCGGCATGTCGAAGGCCACGGTTGGCGTGCTGCTTCGGAAGATGGTGGAGCTCGAGCTGCAGGGCGCGGGGCGATTCTTCGGCGAACCCGAATTCGAGGTCGAGGATCTCCTTCGGACCGATCCTTCCGGAAAGGGGATCGTGAGCGCGCTCGAGTTGTCCGGAGTGCAGGATCGGCCCGCGCTCTTCAGCACGTTCCTCATGTGGCTCTTGGCCTCGCTCTATCGAGAGCTCCCCGAGGTCGGGGACCTGGACAAGCCGAAGCTCGTCTTCTTCTTCGACGAGGCGCACCTTCTCTTCGAGGGGGCGACCAAACCGTTCCTCGAACAGGTGGAGCAGGTCGTGCGCCTGGTTCGGTCGAAGGGGGTCGGCGTCTTCTTCGTGACGCAGACTCCCAAGGACGTCCCGGCGGACGTATTGGCGCAGCTCGGCCATCGCGTCCAGCACGCGCTTCGCGCCTTCACGCCGGACGATGAGAAAGCGCTTCGCGCCACGGCGAACACGTTTCCCCGGTCGGAGTTCTACGACATCGCGAAGACCCTGACGTCGCTCGGCATCGGCGAAGCCTTGGTGACCGTGCTGACGCCGCGCGGCGTCCCTTCGCCGGTCGTTGCGACGCTACTGGCTCCGCCGTCGAGCCTCATGGCGCCGATCCCGGCGACCGAGCTTGCTTCGCGCGTCGCCCGCTCGCCGCTTTCGGCGGCGTACGCGACGGCGGTCGACCGCGAGAGCGCTCGCGAAACCCTCGCGGCACGCACGAGCGGCCCGGCCGGGAGCGACGCGACGTCCACGGCGCCGGATCGCGGGGCCGCGCCGCGCCGATCGCGAAAAGTCGCGCCCGCCGAACCGACTGTCGCCGACCAGGTCGGAAAGGCGCTAAACTCCCCGCTCGCCCGCACCGTCGCGGGGTCCCTGGTTCGGGGGCTCTTCGGCGTCCTGGGCGTGCCGACGACCGCGCGACGGCGGCGGCGCCGGCTTCTCTAACCTGACCACGGGAGTACCGTCACCAACCTTCGCTGGAGAATTGCCATGCCCAAGTACGTAATCGAACGCGAGATTCCCGGAGCCGGCAAGATGACGCCGAGCGATCTCAAGGCGGCGGCCCAGAAGTCGTGCGCGGCGCTGGACAAGCTCGGAGTGCAGATTCAGTGGGTTCAAAGCTACGTCACGGGCGACCGGATCTACTGCATCTACAACGCGAAGAACGAGGACGTCGTCCGGCAGCACGCGAACGCGAGCGGATTTCCGGCCAACCGGATCTCCCAGGTGCACGCCATCTTCGATCCCACGACTTCGGAGTAGGGGCGTGTTACTCTGAGATGGTGAAATCCGCGCTTGGCCAGGTTCATATCCGCCCTCTCAACGAGCTGGATATCTCCCGCGTGGTCGCTATCGACGAGCGTCTGACCGGCGTCTATCGACCCGACGTGTGGGAGCGCCGCGTCGGCTACTACATCCGGCGGGACGCCGACGGCTGCCCGGTCGCGGAGGTGGACGGCAAGGTGGTCGGCTTCATGTTCACCGACCTTCGGGGCGGCGAATTCGGCCTGGAGGACGTGAGCGGGTGGATCGAGCGCTTCGGGGTGGACCCCGACTACCAGGGCCGCTCCATCGGGCGGCGCCTGTTCGAGACCGCGCAGGCGCACCTCTTGGCGCGCGGGGCGACGGTCCTCCGGACATTGGTCGAGCAGAAGGACCAGGACCTGGCCTCCTTCCTTCGCGCGGTCGGGTTCAAGAACGCGCCGCTCACGGCCCTGGAGCTTCGGGCCGACGGCGCGGGCGCCTAGAGAACGCGTCATGAACGTCGAACAGACCACGATCCCCAAGAAATTCCACGACGCCGTCCTTCACTGGCAGCGCCACAACTTCCCCGACTACGATCTCCTTCCTCAGAATTGGGAGAAGTACTTCCCGAACGAGCCGGCCTTTTGTCTCTGCGCCAAGATGGAAATCGGGATGTCCGACACCATCGAGGTGGGCGACAAGCAGGGATCGGCGCGGATGCTCAAGCCCTCCGAAATGGGCGAGGATCAGGCGAAACATCTGCTCGCGATCATTCGCGCCCAGGCCTCGACGGAGTTCGGTTCGATCCAGCAGCACGAAATGACGCTCGCGCGTGCGCCCGAGGACGAGGACCGGTTCTGGGTGCTCCGCGTGATGGCGGAAGAGCTGCGCCACGGCTATCAGATGTTCCACATGCTGACGTCGCAGGACTGGTCCTCCGTCTCGAGCCAATCGGCCGAGGAGATGATCGAGGAGATCCTCTCCATGCGGACCGGCTCGCACGTTCTGGACGCATTCAACGTCGACTACGATTCGTTTGTGGACAACGTCGTCTTCGCCGCGGTGATCGATCGGGTGGGGAAGTACCAGCTCGCGATGCAGCGCGTCTGTTCCTACAAGCCGTTCGCGCAGTCGATGCCGCCCATGCTCCGCGAGGAGGCCTTCCACCTGGCGGCCGGCGTCATTCCGCTCCGCCGCTGGGTGCAGCGAGCGGCGCAGGGCGCCGAGCTCGTGACCATGCAGGCCATCCAGAAGTCGTTCAACAAGTGGATGCCGCGCGGGCTCGAGATGTTCGGCCACGAGAAAGGCGGCGATTCGAACATCCGGTTCGGATTCAAGAATCTCAAGAACGCCGAAGCGCAATCGCTGTACTACGAAGAGTGCCGGAAGATGATCGCGGATCTGAATCAACGCTACCTGCGCGCCCGCCTTCCGAAGCTGAGCCCCGACGAGGCCGAGTCTCTCGCGGCACGCCTCCTACGGGGAGGCGAACGCCATCAGGGAGTGTCCGCGGAGGATCTGATCGAACTCCCGGAGCCCCGGTTCTTCCGGCGGAAGGGCGAGCCCGCGTGGACCATGGTCGGGACGCGCGGGGAAACGTTCGCCGACGTCGAATCGTACGTGGCCCATCTTCGCGCCACGCTGCCGGAGCCCTACCTCGC
>DATEND010000085.1:0-2277 GCA_035275245.1 Candidatus Eiseniibacteriota bacterium | reverse complement strand
TCGTTCAGGCGCCGTGGATGAGTGCGGCGTCTACTTGAGATGCTTCGAGACGAGCTTCGTCATCTCGAACATGCTGACCTGGCGCTTTCCTCCGAAGACCGCGCGGAGCTTGTCGTCCGCGTTGATCATCGTGCGCTTCTTCGCGTCCTGGAGCTTGTTCTTCTTGATGTACGCCCAGAGCTTCTTCGTGACTTCCGTGCGAGGAATCGCCTTCGAGCCAATCACCTCGGAGAGGGTGGACGACGGCGTCATGGGCTTCATGAACGCAGCGTTCGGCTTCCGCTTGGAAGCGGTCTTCTTCTTCGCCTTCGTAGCGCGTTTCTTGGCGGGCATGCACCTCTCCTTTCGTGAACGTCGTGCCGATCAAGACGAGTCGGCGCCGAGGGGAAGTACTAGCACGTAGAGGGGAACGGGGCAAGCGGTCATAGGAGAAATCGAGCTTGAGGAGCAAAAAAAATGGAGCGGAAGACGGGATTTGAACCCGCGACAACCACCTTGGCAAGGTGGGGCTCTACCGGGCTGAGCTACTTCCGCTCTCGATTGAATTTGTCGGCGAAGCGAGAGGAATTCTATAGCCCGCGCTTCCCCGGCGTCAAGGGAGGCCCTGCGGCTCCCGCTCGCCGCCGCCGGCGCCGCCGGGACCCCGCTCCATCGAGTCGAGCCAGCGGTTGAACCCGGAGCCCATGCGGCGAGAGGCGTTCGCCCGGCGATACACCTGTACGTATTTCCGGGCCGACCCCTCCCAGGAAAAGTCCCGCGCCATGCCGTTTCGTCGGGTCCTAAGGAGAACGTCGGGATTCGCATAGAGGCGAAGGGCTTCCTCGACGGCGGCGAGGAGGGCTTCCGGCCGGTATGGCTCGAAGACGACGCCGGTGCCCTCGGTGGGAGCGCCCGACGCGCCTGCGACGGGGATCACGGTGTCCGCGAGTCCCCCGGTCGCGCGAACGACGGGAACGGTTCCATAGCGCATGCTCATCATTTGGTTCAGGCCGCACGGCTCGTACTTCGAAGGCATGAGGAAGAAGTCGGCGCCCCCCTCGATCGCGTGCGCCAGAGGATCGTCGAAGCCCGTTCGCACGGCCACCCGCTCCGGATGCTCGAGCGCCACGTCGCTCAGGAAGGCCTCGTAGCGCTTCTCTCCCGATCCCAGGAACACCCAGCGCGCGGGAAGCCCGAAGAGCCGGTCGGCGGCGGCTTCGATGAGATCGAAGCCCTTCTGATCCACCAGGCGGGAGATCATCCCGAACAAGGGAAGGTTCGGCTCTTTCGCGAGGCCCGTCCGCTCGAGGAGATCGGCCTTGCACGTCGCCTTGAGATCCAGCGTCTCGGCATCGTACCGGGCGGCCAGGAGACGATCCGTCCGGGGATTCCACGTCCGAACGTCGATGCCGTTCAGAATGCCGACCAGATCCGCGCGGCGCGCGTTCAGCACGCCCTGGAGTCCGAAGCCGAACTCCTCGCCCGACTGAATTTCCTCGGCATAACGCTCGCTGACGGTCACGAGCACGTCGGCGAAGTGGATCCCCGCCTTGAAGTAATTCATCCGTCCCCAGAATTCGAAGGGCGAGAGCGGATAGAAGTACTCGTCCGGAAACCCCGCGAGGGTCATGGTCTCGGGCGGCGCGACGCCCTGGTAGCCCAGGTTGTGGATCGCGAGGAGCGAGGCCGTCATTTGAAAGAACGGATCCTCGGCGTACAGGGTCTTCAAGTACGCCGGCACGAGCGCCGTCTGGTGGTCGTTGGCGTGAATCACGTCCGGCGCATAGGCGACCGCGCGCATCGCCTCGAGGCAGGCCCGGGAGAAGAACGCGAATCGAGCGTCGTTGTCCGGGAACGGCTCCCCCGTCGCCCGATCGGCGTAAACGCCCGCGCGCCCGAAGAAGGTCTCGTTCGCGATGAAGAAGTGATGCAGGTGCGCCGGATGCGCCGGGTGGCGAAGTCGGTAGAGGAGCGCCGGCTGGTCCTGCCCTCCGAGCGGCACGTCGATCTTCGAGACCAGCTCGAGCGAGGTATCCTCGGGAATCTCGAGATCGCCGTAGCGCGGAAGGAAGACGGCGACGGAGCAGCCGAGGTCGGAGACGGCCCGACTCAAGGCACCGGTGACGTCTCCCAGTCCGCCGACCTTCGCGAACGGGACGCACTCGGCGCTGAGGAAGGCGACGCGAAAGCGCTGGGCCATGGTCGGACGCGGCGCGCTAGGGCGCCGGCTCCGCGGCCTTGGTCGACAGCGTCGCGGCGCGAGGGGCGGTCGCCGGATCCACCGAGCGGAGATACGCG